>JABMOT010000274.1 GCA_013202385.1 Fidelibacterota bacterium | reverse complement strand
CCCATTTGGCGTGGAATGGAACTACCATCGGATAACATGCTACCAACGCCGCCCTACTTATTGCATCCTGAATGGCTGGTAAGCGACTCTGCAGGAATACCAACGCCATTATCGGATCATTATGTTTCATTTTCTCCAGGAATCCCTGCTGTGCATGATTATCTTATTACGTTGGCTTCAGATATTGTATCACGCTATGATATTGATGGAATTCATTTCGATGACTATTTCTACCCCTATAGCAGTATAGAATTTCCTGACGATAAACCCTGGCAAGCGTATCAAGAAAGTGGTGGTAGGCTGGAACGTCATGACTGGCGTCGCGAGGCAGTGAATGTTTTTATTAAACGGATTTATGATGGCATAAAAACTGAAAAGCCCTGGGTAAAATTTGGGCTCAGCCCCTTTGGAATCTGGCGTCCTGGAAATCCACCCTCCATCCAGGGTTATGATCAGTATGACAAGCTTTATGCCGATGCAAAACTATGGTTAAATGAAGGCTGGGTGGATTATTGGACCCCCCAGCTTTACTGGCCAACCCGAAAAATTCCCCAAAGCTACCCCGTTCTGCTTGGTTGGTGGGTAGGCGAAAATTTCCACAATCGCAATCTCTGGCCCGGATTGTTCACCAGCAAAATCAAAGATGAAGCAGATGCCCTGGAGAATTTCAGTCAAATTATGATCACGCGGGGGATGGTTCCCGACGGTCCGGGGAATGTGCACTTTTCAATGAAGGCTCTACAGAAAAACTATGGTGGGATTGCAGACATTTTATTAAAAGGACCCTATGCAGAACCCGTATTGATTCCACCATCGCCATGGCTGGATGACCAGCCACCGGCAGCTCCTCTTGTAGAACTTGAAATCAGGGATGGCAATGTCCGCCTTAACTGGCTTCATGAAAATCCAAGTGATGTATACAGATGGGTCGTATATCTCCAGCGTGGCAAACTTTGGACCTATCAAATTCTCCTGTCTGAAGAGGAGGGATTGATTCTCCCTTATATGATCCGTTCTGAAGATGGTATGACGCCACCGGAAGTTCTGGATAAAATAGCGGTAACAGCCCTGGATCGTTTGGGCAACGAAAGTGAGAGGGTTTATATTCCTGTAAGATAATAGAGGGTTCAACACCCCATTAATTATCCACCACCTTCGGAAGCCCAAGGTTAATACCTGCTGTTCTATCATTTTCCAACATTCCCAATCCACGCTTCAACACCTATATTCACTGATATAATTAACACAACCCTTTTTGTAAATGGAGTCTTTCATGAAGCACTTGCTTCTCATATTGCTAACGTTTCTCTCAGGATGGACTGAATGGTCAAATGATCCGGGTAACCCGGTTCACCTTGGAACAGGTATTCAACCTCAAATCGTCAGCACTTCAGAGGGTGGGGCTTATGTGGCATGGCTCTCAGAGGGTAATTATCATATTTATCTGCAACGTCTTGATATTTATGGTAATCCACAGCTAATTACGGGCGGGATGTTGGTGAGTGATGCGCCCAACAGTAGCTGGATTGCCGTCTATCATATGAACCTTGTGGTAGACCAACGGGACAACGCCATCATATCCAGCGTGGATACCCGCAGCGGTAATTGGGAGGTCTATATTTATAAAATTGATTCCCTGGGAAATCAACTCTGGGGTGATAGTGGTCTGGCACTCTCAAGTAGTGGTGGAGACAATATCTCACCCCGCTTGCTGGTAGAGCCTTCTGATAATAGCGTCGTGGTTTCCTGGTCTGACAATTTTACCTCACTGCGCTTTCAGCGGATAGGTCCGGATGGTGAGCTGCTGTGGGGCAACAACGGAATAGCAGTTTCCAGTCTGAGTGCCAGCCTGGTCAGTCCTCAACCGGTCAGATGTTCTGATGGAAATATCCTGTTTCAAGCCATTCGCCAAACCGGATCTTTCCCGGCCTTAAGTAGTCAGATAACCCAGCAGAAGTACACGTTGGCGGGAAACCCGGTTTGGGCTTCCTGGATCCTCGTTGGAGACCCCGTTGCTTTCCCCCTGGGGAATTGGCTCCAGAATGTAGTATCAGACAATCAGGGAGGTGCCTACTCATCATGGACGGAATTAAACGGTCAGAATCAGACTGGGATGATTCAAAGAATTGAAGCAGACGGGGCAGAATCATGGTCGTCACCCTTGGAACTTTCTACCCAGTCTGATCATTTTCGGATCAGTCCACAAATAGCAACGCCTGATGATTCTCTGGGTGTATATGCGATCTGGGGTGAATCTGATGCCAATCAGAACAATAGGGGAATTTTTGCACAACGCGTGGATAGTTCGGGTATTAGACAGTGGGGCGATACCGGTCAGGCGATTGAATTATTGAGCACATCAGTCTATATGGATATAAATGTGGACAATATGGGCAATGATTTACTCACGGTCTATATTGAAAACACCAATCTGGGCAGTGCGGATATATTTGCCAGCAGACTCACGCCGGATGGTTCATCTGCGTGGAGAAATGGCTTTGTCACAATAACCAATTCAGGTTTAGGTAAAGCTGATCTTTTTATGTCAAAAGGACCGAACTGTTCCTTTATGGTCTGGTCTGAGGTCGGAGAAGTGAAAGCGCATTGCCTCCTGGAAGAGGGTACTCTGGGATTTCCTGGTTTGACACCCGATACGCTGAATTATTTCCCCATGGCGGTCGGTCAACGCTGGAGCTACGCCGGTATTTTTGATTCGACCTTTATTACAGTCGTGGATTCACATCTGATGGCTGGCGAGCCCTACTATGATTTTGATGCATGGTATCCTTACGAAAATATTAACTCATTCCGAAATAATGGCAACCAGGTACTGATCAATTCAGGAGCGGCGGATCAGTTACTCTATGATTTTGGAGCCGCCCTTGAGGCATTCTGGACTTTTCAATTCCCGGGAACTGATAACTCTCAGATCACGCTAACAAGCATCGGCGATACGCTGGAAACCCCTTACGGAATTTTCACCAATTGTATCGGTTTCCACCGCTTTATTGGAGCGGACTATGAATACTACGATTGGTTTGCGCCAGATGTGGGTCTGGTTCAAAGGGATGTTGTGACCTTTGCAGGACCCCAACGCTATCAGCTCTACAATATTGAACACGGTCTGGTGGGGCTTGATCAGGAGAAGCTCAATATTCCAGAAAGCGTCATTCTGAAGCAGAATTTTCCGAACCCTTTTAATCCAGGCACGCAAATTGAACATGAACTGTCTGAACCAGGGGAAATCTCAGTTGTGATTTATGATGTGAAGGGTGCACAGGTCTCAGTGCTTCAAAGGGGGTATCAGGAAGCTGGGCATCACAACCTGGAATGGCGGGGTCTTGATCAAGGAGGAACTCCAGTGCCTGCCGGGCTCTATCTGTGTCGTGCCAGTGGAGCAGATTTTGGCAAGACCATAAAAATGGTGCTACTTAAATAATTAGATCAAGTATTTTCAAGCAATTCGGATAAGTCATGTTATCGATCTCTCATCTCAAGAAAACATTTGGTAATGTAATTGCCGTGGATGATTTGTCTCTGACCATTAATCAGGGCGAGATTCTGGGTTTGTTGGGTCCAAATGGTGCCGGGAAAACCACTACCATCCGTATGCTTTGTGGTCTCCTGCAAAAAGACAGTGGTGAAATTCAGTGGGAGATACCAGGCAATCTTTCAGAGATTATTGGTTTTTGCCCCCAGGAAAATCTAAACTGGCCTCGGCTCACCTGTCTTGAGCAATTGGTCTTTCTGGGACAACTGCACAAAATGTCTGCTGAAAAGGCTGGAGCGCGCGCAGCTAAATTGCTCAATATTCTGGGCCTGTCAGGCAAGGCTGATGTTTATGCGGCCAAACTCTCTGGGGGCATGCAGCGACGCTTAAATATTGCTCTTGCTTTAATTCACGACCCCCCCGTCCTCATTCTAGATGAGCCTGAAGCCGGCCTGGATCCGCAGAGTCGTATCCTGATTCGTGATCTCATTCGGTCTCTTGCTTCAAAGAAAACCGTCATCATCACCACTCACAATATGGATGAAGCGGAACGCCTGTCAGATCGAGTTGCGATCATTGATCATGGCAAGTTGCTGGTTATTGGAAGCGTGGATTCTTTAAAACAAAGTTTGGGAACAGGAGATAGTCTGGAATGCCGATTTGAGACGGATCTCGAATCAGCGCTTAAGGATAAGGATATGCAGGCAGCCCAGTTTATGGAAGCCATACGAAAGACTTTGGGTCTTAGCACTGAAGCAATATCCGTGGTTCAGGACAAGCTGCTGATCCGATCATTCCAGCACCTGGAAAGGCTATCGGAAATAACTGATCTGGCTCAAAAGCACGGGCTGGACATAAGGGATATTCAGCTCCGAAAAACCACCCTGGAAGAT
>JABMOT010000273.1 GCA_013202385.1 Fidelibacterota bacterium | reverse complement strand
GGTGATATCTTTGTGACCACAACAGGCTGCAAGAGTGTGATCCGTGGCGAGCATATGGAAAAAATGAAGGATAATGCGGTCCTGTGCAATATTGGTCATTTTGATCATGAGATCGATGTGCATTGGCTTGAGACAAACCCTGATGTTAAAGAGAACAATATCAAGCCTCAGGTTGATCGTTT
Source organism: Fidelibacterota bacterium (assembly GCA_013202385.1). Taxonomy (GTDB): domain Bacteria; phylum Fidelibacterota; class UBA8477; order UBA8477; family JABMPR01; genus JABMPR01. The sequence goes on along the minus strand of JABMOT010000273.1, from coordinate 32,195 downwards.
TGAGTTTCCTGATGGTAGGGCTTTGATCCTGTTATCAAGAGGCCGCCTGGTCAATCTTGGCAATGCTACAGGTCATTCATCCTTTGTCATGTCCACCTCTTTTACCAATCAGGTGTTAGCACAAATGGCCCTCTTTGAAGGCTCGGTTGCCCCTGGTGTTCAAGTCCTTTCCAAAGAACTTGATGAGGAAGTTGCCCGGTTACACCTGGCTCATCTGGATGCCCATCTCACCGAGTTGACTCCTGATCAGGCTAAATACCTGGGTATTTCACAAAAGGGTCCGTTTAAACCGGAACATTACAGGTATTAATAAAGGGTAGAACCAATTTTTCTTCAACTTAAAGGCCGCAAGGCAGGACTGATTCTAGCAGCACTGTTAGGTGCTCTGGTTCTGCAATGCGATTTCGGGCTACCCACAAAAGTGGTGATTCCAACCTGGCAAGTCACATTGACGATTCCTCTGGTATCTGAAAGATATCCCTTCGATGGTCTGTTGCGCTCCGATACCACAGGTACGATCCAGGTTTATGGAGATTCAGTAGATACTGATGGTGATGGTATTATGGACATTTTATTGCCAGACACATTGGCCGACTATCCTGGTGGTCTGTACATTACTCTGGAAAATGATCTGCCCCCCATAACCCTACCTGAAGATATGTTTGTTATTCCTGGTCAAGATCCCATGTCCCTGGGTGTGGGACCCATAGATCTTGGAACCCTCTTGCCATCAACATTAGATGATGGTATTCATATGGGACCCGTGGATACGAGCATAAGTATGGCAGATATGGGCTTTAATATTGATGATTTTGTTATCAGCCCTATCCCGGATGCAGTTTGCGACGATATATTTGCAACAAGATCAGAGACAATATCCTTTACCTTTGGCAATGCGGTATCAAATTTAAACTTTCTTGAAGATGTAAATATACCAGGCTACTCAAGAACCATCACTGCCCGAATTCCTTCACTGGATGGTGGGGGAGACAATTGTGTTGTGTGTACATCATCGCCCCCTGAGCCAGCTTTTATATGCGACTCTTCATATACCTACGAAATGACAGGGACGATTGAGATTCCTGAATCCTCACTCCCTAGAATCCGCGAAGCCTTTTCACTCTTGCCAGATGCTTCAACACTACCACCAGGTATTCCCATCGAGAGTTTTGAATCGGTAACGATTTCCGCCGGTTCCATTAGCTCAACCATCAATAGCCAACTGCCTTTGACCTCATCAAATATAGGGCTCGTTGTGTATACCAAACGGGCAAATGGTTTAATCGATACCTTACACAATCATTTTTTTAACACCTTATCTCAATACATGAGAGATGGTGAGGATAGTGTTAAAACCTCCTCACTGGACGGGGTCTCTGTTTATGACAGTCTGGTCTTTGAATTTGGCGGAACTATCAATGCATCAAACGGAGAGACCCTCCTTTTTCCCAGAGGCATCAATCCATTCTTTCACTACAATTTTTCGCTGGATATAGATGGGTTCGAAAGTGTTCAATTGAATATGCGGGACACAAGCATGTCCGTTTATCAGGAACTCAACACAACTTCTCCAGATACTTCATTTAGCGTCCAAATCGTTTCCGCCAGTTTCAAGGATAATGTTGATGATCCAGATACAAATCATCTCACCATCAATCTTTCCAATAGAATGGGTCTCGATATTGACATCATGAGGATCAAACTGCGTAATTTTTATGAGAGTCAGGCAAAACTGGATGCAGGTGAATATGAAATTCTCGAATTCGCATTGCCAGATGGGGGTTCTGCTGATACTATCGTGGTCTTGGATGGTCACCTGATTAGCAATCTAAGCGGTGACAATGCACCTTTGGATTCCCTACTTATTGAAACTGAGATTCAATTCAACTCCACGGGCGGACCAACGTCCATTCCTTACCCACCACCCGCTGAAATGGCCATTGACGTGAATGTAGAAATGACCACGCTGAAGATTGAAAATTTAACGGGTGTTTTCGATTTAAATTTTGGGATCAGTGCTCAGGAACAACCCCTGAGTTTACCGGGACTTGTGGGTGGAATCACTTTTGGAGAAGCCATTCTTGCTATCACCTTGAATAATGAATTTGGCGTGGCTCCCGGGCTTGGTTTACAAGTCAAGGGTTTTCGCGATGGCGATAGCATCGTGGTTGCCCTGAATCCTGATTCTGTTAACTTTGAAGCCGGTGCTGCCGGGGCTCCTGTCGCTACAGAAATCCGGATTAGTCGTGACTATGTACGTAGAACTGTAGATGATGTTTCCACGGTTGTCCAGCACTTTGACTCACAGAACAACATTGTAGATTTAATGGCCATGCTACCAGATATTGTCTCTGTTGGTGGCGATGCTCAAATATCTCCCGATGGGTTAACCTCAATCACTGCAGGTGCGGAAATTTCTGGCACCTGGCGGTTTGAAATACCCTTTCTGCTGTCGATTGCCCCAAGAGGGGTGCAATTTTTATCACCTTCTTTCACAACCATGGATGCCCTGGATTCAAGCACTGTGGAACAGTTGGTGGGCTCAAATGGTATTCCCGACGAATCAGATATGCTGCTTAGTTCCGTTATAAACACAATCATCTACAGTGATATTGGGTTGGAGTTTGAAATGCGAATTCTGGTCTCTGATATTCCCTATTTCCCTTTCTATAATTCGGTTGAAAATAAAGTGTTCATCGCAGCTGATCGGGATCTTGATGGAACCATAGATACGATCGGTCTTAACCTTGATACACTGATCATGCACCCGGTGGTGCGATCTTTGGAATTAAAGGTTCCTGCAGCCATGACTGATCCAAACACAGGATTAGCCATACCCGGGCAGGAAGGGTTTGGCAGTTTTTCGAATTCATCTGATTTTAATCTGACCGAGGATGATGCTGATTCGACCTATGGAACACTCAAACACCATAAATATGCTTTTCTGGATACATTTATAATTAGTCGATCGGACACTGGTTTTACAGACGTTGCTTCTGCATTGGCATTTGCAGGTCTCAATGCCCCAACCGTACCAGACAGTCTCTATAATTTGACGTTAAGTGACGACAACTCTCAACTTTGGCTCATGTTGGACGCTACAGCTTATGGAGAATTGGGCTGGCTAATCGAGCCCAAAACCCATTACCTTGCCACAAAATTTTTGATCTCAGAGACTCCAAATCCAGCTTTGATTCCCTTCTCTGCGGGCATAGATGTCACAGCATATATGCAATTCATTTTAAATTCTGGACCGATGTTTAACAGTAGCCCGGAAGATACAACTCAGTGAGGCGACTGATATTCAACGTTGCCGTTTCTCTTTTGACGGTTACGGCTGTTTTTAGTCAGGCGCATATTGATGCCCGTGGCCTGGGTTTGTGCAATGCATATACAGTGACATCCAGAGGCGTGTCTGCAATCGGTTATAACCCGGCAAATTTAGGTTATACTGAAGACCTGACCTTTAGTGCAAACCTGCTGGACTTTAGAATTAAGGCTTACAATAATTTTATGTCGCTCGCCCTGTTTAATCAGTATTTCACAGGTGATCGCAATGGTGATCCATTTGATCTGGAGTCCAAAAAGCCAGGCACGGATCAAACCCATAAACAATTCTTGTTATCAGAAATACCTGAGGATGGCTTCGCCGTGGGGTTGGGAGTCAGTGTGCCACTTCCCCTCCTTAACCTTTCTTTTGGGAATTATGCATTTACTTCGGGTGTTGAATACTATATGAAGAATTCATTACCCCGAGGATTGTTTGAATTTGCAATGGATGGGAACCAAATCGGAAAATCACTTGATTTGGCTCTAGCTCAAGATATTCTTATGGTCACAAATTTTGCATTTTCCTTTGCGATCCCATTTGAAAAATACAATGTGGGTGCTACCATTAAATATCTCGCAGGTATAGGTTTTGCCGGAGTGGATTCTTCAGGCGGTAGTCTAAATACACGGGCTACAGGTCTGGAGTCGGATGGTTTTTACCGCTTCACACGAGCTATAGGTGGCAACGGTTTAGGTATAGATCTTGGATTCAATACTCGAAAAATTAACAACTGGCAATTCGGTGTAGCCATAAACAATGTCATTGGCTTTATCAACTGGGGTAATAGTGATAATTTTATTGCTAAAAATATTGGCCTCATTGAAGGGCTTATTCCCATCCGCGATCTTCTCCAGATTTCCGTGGATAGCGCTGCATTTTCGGCCAGCACGCTCTACACCATGGATATGCAGGATGTGAATGTCAGTGGCGCTTTTGCCAATTCTGATAGCTTGTTCAAATTCAAGGAGCGCGATGTAGCGACACCCGATAGTCTGAGATTAAATTATCCTGCCATATTCAGGATGGGAGCCAGTTACCAATACAATAATGATTTTATTCTCATGGGAGATCTTTCTGCTGGTTTGGATGATTATTATTTTGCCGATAGATCCTGGCGACTGGCGCTGGCTGCTGAGTGGATTCGGTTTAAAATGGTCCCCATTCGCTCTGGCATGGCCTTTGGCGGACGCCATGGTCGGGAAGCTTCACTTGGTGCCGGTGTACATCTCATCTGGTTTGATGCGGATTTGGCTCTGAAATTATTGGGTGGATTGTCCTTCGCTACAGCGGAAGGTGTTGAGTTTGGAATTAGTTTTCAATTCAAACGTTAAGCTCATGTTTTCCAATCGTGAATAAAGCGTCTTTCATCAATGATCCGACACTGGAAATTCTCCATCTATTCCCCTTTTTCCACGAACTTTCCGATTCATTTCAAGATAAATTAATTCAAAGCGCAGAATTTGTGTCGCTGCCCACGGGTACTCATTATTTTGAGGAAGGACATACTTGTGCTGGAATAGCCCTGGTTGGTAGTGGGGACATCAGGGTGTTTAAGCGCGGCGAGACCGGCAGAGAAATCACGCTCTACCATGTGGAACGGGGAGCAACCTGTATTTTAACTGCTTCCTGTATTCTGGCTCAATCTGCCTATCCTGCAACGGCTGTTGTGGACAGTCCAGCAACAGCCGTCCTATTTCCTGCAGATATTTTCCGAGATTGGGTCGCTCAAAATGAGATCATACGCCAGTTCGTATTTTACACTTTATCCACCAGAATGGCAGGCATCATGAGCCTTATAGAGGAATTAACCTTTCGGAAGCTCGATGAACGTTTGATTGATTTTCTAAAGGGAAAGCTGATTCCAAACCGGGCAAAAACTGAAATAAAAATGACTCATGAAGAAATTGCCATCGAATTAGGTTCTGCTCGAGAAGTTATCAGCCGACTCCTAAAGGATTTTGAACGCAGAGGGCTACTCCGACAAAGCCGTGGAATTATCTACCCAACCGAGTCGCTCCTCACATATTAATGCCACTCTGATTCAATCAACTTTTTCTGAATAATATGGGATATTTCAATAAATATCAGTTTTGTGTGACCTTGTCACTGAACAACGATTAGAAATAATTGAAATTGTCCCTTCAATTAATAGGAATTAACTATACAGGAGATGAAATGAAAATTAATGTTGGCACAATCGATAAAATAGTCCGCTTTATTCTAGCGGCAGCGCTTTTTAGCCTTTTCTTTGTTCTAGAGGGAAATGCCCGGTATTGGGCTCTGGTAGGAATGGTACCTCTATTTACCGCATTCTTCAATAGATGTCCCATTTATAGCATTTGTGGAGTAAGCACCTGCACTCTGAAAGCCAAGTCGTAACGATTATTTTGCTGCAGGACCCTGGTTTTATTACTTTTTTGCTGTCTGAAAGAAGAGCCAGGTTCCTGCAATAAACAACATTATGTCGCCAAACCATACGGCAAAACCCGGATGCATAGTACTATTGTATGCAATTTTTTGCCCACCTATTAATAGGATATAGTAAATAAAAAGGGCGATTACACTTTTACCAACGCCAACGGCTAGATTTTCCCGTGTACCCTGTAATGCGAAACTTATCCCCAAAAAAATGACGATAAATCCTGTCATCACAAAAGCAAGTTTGAAGTGAAAATCCACAACCCAGCGGTGCGGGTTCAGTCCTAAGGTCTTTTTCTTCTCAATGAAATCTCTGAGCTGGAAAATATTCATCTCATCCGGCCTGATTTGTTCTTTCCCAATGTCAGCTGGCGTAATTGTAATGGGTAGATAGTCAGAGAGACCAATCTCAGAAAAGAGTAGTTTTCCGTGTGCATCAAAACGGCGATTTAAACCTTCACTCTTATGCCAGTCCTTAAGAGAATCATCCCAGATAAGCATTCCATAATCCCACCGTTCAGTGATCCCTGAATCCCGGTAGGCCAAAATAGAAACATCTTTTCCAACATTACTTGGCACATCATAGGATTTGATCACAATGATGTTTCCGTTGATGTCCTGGCGAACCACTTCATTCAGGGTTTTTGGGCTACGAGCAGGTTTCAAAATATTTCGAGTGATTTCTTTTTGCTGATGATTGAATGGCATGACGACCAGGTTTTGAAATACAAACTGGAAAATGGTAAAGAAAACCCCAAGTAGAATAAGGGGGCGAGCTATTCGCAGCATACTGACACCTGAAGCTCGCATGGCCGCGATTTCGTAATGTTTATTGAGTGTGCCAAGCGAGAAGACTGTGGCCAGCAGCATGCTCATTGGAAGCGCCATATCGATAAAATAGGGTAGGCTATAACCGTAATAAACCAGTAGGAGTTTGACGCCTGCTCCGGCATCTACAAAATTATCAATCTTTTCCACAAAATCAGCAATCGTAAATATCCCAACCAGACCGATGAGTACCGGCCACATGGTAGAAAAAAATGCCCGGATCAGATATCGATCTATGAGTGGAAGAAAGCCCAAGCTGTTACGCTAATTAGCGCTCCTGAACAAAAATGGTTTCGATACGGGTAGAAGTAGATGATGAAATAACATAACGATGTGTCTCAGACAGAAATTGTTCATTTTTTTGAGGGATGTGTCCGAGACTTTCGATAAGAAATCCCGCCAGGGTTTCATAATCACCTGGAGGAATAGAAAAATCAAACTGATCATTAAGCATGTCAATCTCAGCATTCCCCTTGATTAAAAACCCTTTGTCCAGTAATTGAACCGGGGATTCTTTTTCATCAAAGGCGTCCGTAAACTCTCCAAATAATTCTTCGGTAAGATCTTCCATGGTGATGAGACCTGCCGTACCACCATATTCATCGATGACAATTGCTATGGATATACTTTTGGACTGCATTTCACCCATTAAATCGTCTGCCGCCTTGGTCTCAGGTACAAAATGGGCTTCACGCATAACCTCTCTGAGATCAGCGGCACCCCTGAAAATGTCATGCAGAAAGACGATCCCCTTGATATCATCTGCTGTTTCTTCATAAACAGGGAGTTTTGAGAAACCCGATTCCATAAAAGCAGTCTCAACCTCTTGGATACTGCTATGAATAGAAACGGAAGTCATATCTGGCCTGGGGGTCATAACCTCGCTGATTGATGTATTTTTGAAAGTAAAGATGCGTGCTATTGTTTGACGCTCATGGACGTCCACACCACTCTCTTCCCGCGGGTCGTTGAAGAGGAGATGCAGTTCCTCTGAGTCTAGGCTGGTTTGACTCTCCACCTCTGCACTATGCAGAATTCTTTTCCGGTAAAATGACAGAAGGATGGTAAATGGGTAGAGCAATATTTCAGATATGCGGACAAAACGGCCAAAAAATAACATGGAAGCATTGGGGAATTCGCGAAAAAGTGCTTTAGGAATTATTTCACCAAAGATTAAAACGCTTACAGATATAATCAGCAGAATGAGACCTTCACTGGGGATGATTCGGATCAACATGATGGTTGCAAAAGAGGTCGTCATTATATTCGCAACATTATTGCCTATGAGCGTCGCTGTTAGGAAGGTTTCCGGATCCAGGCTTGCTTTCAAAGCTGACCCCGCACCCCGAACTCCTCGTCGCTGCCAGACCTCTAATTGAAGTCTATTAGATGATAATAGGGCGATCTCCGCTCCTGCGAATATGAAGCTCAGGATGAGACCGAGAACTGCGAGTATAATCCCTATCATGGTTGTAAAATTTCAGCTTGGTGGTTGTTACTCATTATCACGTCCAACATACTCATAATTTAAATTGATTCAAGCTTGAACGATAGATTGGAGTTGATCTTGTGGCAGCAGCTTTTTCCAGGGGCTTTTGACATAAGACCACTCCATTTTAGTCTTTAGATGGGTCAAAATACTGGTTTCATCCCGGCTTACTGAGCGTATTCTATAGGCGATGAACCACTCACACCTGGCAACAATGTGCAATTCAACTTTTACGGACCTGTGGGCCGAAATATCCTCACCTGACCAAAAACGAATGCTGCTTTTGGGAATTATTAGTGCTGGAACCACGCTGAACGATATTGTCGTTTTGAACGAGTGGCTTCCGAAATGTAAAGGTGTACTGCATCAAGAAGCCGTGGAGGAAACCATACTCCAGACTCTACTTTTCGCAGGATTTCCCAAGACCATAGAAGCTTTGAAACAGTTACGAAAACATTATCCACAAAGTAGCGGTGGGAAGCAGGTGTCAGACCATCAAAAGGCTGGTCTGGATACCAGCAAGCTAATTTATGGGAAACACCATTCCAGACTTATTCAGGTGATGGATGAATTGCATCCTGATCTGACACGTTGGATGATAGAAGATGGTTATGGTCGAGTGCTTTCAAGACCCGGTTTAAGTATTAAGGATCGGGAGCTTGCTGTAATAGCATCATTGATGGCATCTGGGATGGTTCACCAGTTCAAGGCCCATATCCGGGGAGCATTATATGCTGGTGTCAGCAAGGTTGATACCATTTGGTTTACAAACACCTTTGTATGTATTATTGCTGACGACTTGAAAGTCGCATTTGGAAAGGTGAGGAACGAAGTTCTGGACAATCAGGACGATAATTGGGGAGTGAAAAATATTTATGGTATCTAAACTGGGAGATCTGCTTACCGAACAGCGGAATCCCAACAGCATGAAGTTGGATTCGGCCTCCATCAGGGAAATACTAGAAATTATCAATCGGGAAGATCAAATAATCGCTGGACGGGTTGCCGAGCAGATGGACGATATCGAAGCAGCCGCCAGACTTGTTGATCGAGCATTCCAAAACGATGGGCGCCTCATCTATGTTGGCGCTGGAACATCTGGAAGGCTAGGTGTGCTTGACGCGTCTGAGATTCCACCAACTTATAACGCAAGCAGTGAACGAGTTCAAGGATTTATCGCTGGTGGAGATGTTGCTCTCAGAACAGCTGTTGAGGGAGCAGAAGATTTTCCAGAAAATGGGGCTACACTGATTGACGAGATTGGTGTGACAAAGCATGATGTGGTAATGGGAATTGCCACGAGTGGAGTTACTCCCTATGTGCTGGGATCCCTGGAACGGGCAAAAGAGTTTGGTGCTGCAACAGTGCTTTTTACCTGTGTTGAAAGAAATCATATTCTTATCAATGTGGATGTTATCATCTCTGTTCCTGTAGGTCCTGAGGTTATTACCGGCTCAACCAGAATGAAAGCTGGAACCGCGACGAAAATGGTTTTAAACATGATTTCTACTACAGCTATGGTCAAGCGTGGCAAGGTTTATGAAAATTTGATGGTGGACCTGAAGGCAACCAATGTGAAGTTGGAAGACCGTGCCCGCCGTATAATATCAACTATCACAAGCTGTAGCTACGAAGAAGCCGTTGATCTTTTGGCTCAAGCAGAAAACTATGTTAAAGTGGCTCTAGTCATGCATAAAAGCCATGCCTCCGCAGCCGAAAGCCGATTATATTTGGAGCGCTTTACCGGCGATGTACGCCAAGCAATTGACGAATTAGAAAAATCACAGACTCCTGACTGATCTCGGGGTCACAGGAGAATTAGATGAATATTAATGAGTTTATTTTTAGAGAATATGATATCCGTGGCGAAGTTGCTGTAGATTTTCCAGAAGAGGTCGTGGTTGCACTGGGCAGAGCTTTTGCCACAATTGTGAAACGTCGCGGTGGAAAAAAAATTACACTTTCCGGGGATGTCAGACTGACCACACCTCAATTAAAAGAATATTTTAAAGCTGGCGCGCTTTCCACAGGAATCGACGTCATGGATATCGGGATCTTGCCAACCCCGGGGAACTATTTCAGCGTCTTTCATTTTGACGATGTTGACGGAGCCTGTCAAATCACTGGATCGCACAATCCACCACAGTTTAATGGGTTTAAACTCACTTTTAACAAGCTTGCTTTTTTTGGCCAAGATATTCAGGATATGCTGTCGCTGATTAAAAGTGATGATTTTGACAGTGGCTCGGGTCTGGCCACAGAATACGATCTACTTCCAGAGTATGTGGATAATGTGGTGAACGGAATTGATCTCAAGCGACCCATGCGCATCGTGGTTGATGCTGGCAATGCTGCAGCCGCGCTTTGTGCTGTTGAAATATACGAGCGTATGGGTTGCGAAGTAACTGCTCTCTATTGTGACGTTGATGGGACTTTTCCTAATCACCATCCCGATCCAACCGTTGCTGCTAATTTGAAGGATCTTCAAGCTGAAGTGAGGCGTGGGGGGTACGATGTTGGCCTGGCTTTTGACGGAGATGCCGATCGCCTTGGTGTGATCGATGAAAAGGGAAATGTTGTCTGGGCGGACTATCAAATGATCCTCTTTGCCCAGGATGTGATAAAATCAAAGGCCGATCACATAATCTTTGATGTCAAATGTTCACAAGCTCTTGAGGAAAAAATAATCGAATTTGGTGGGACGCCCGTAATGTACAAAACCGGTCACTCCCATATCAAAACCCACATGAAGAAACTCAATTCGCCTTTCTCCGGTGAAATGAGTGGTCATCTCTTTTTTGCCGACAGATACTTTGGTTTCGATGATGCTCTTTATAATGGTGGTCGGATGCTCGAACTGCTTTCCAAGAATGACCGCCATCTTTCTGAGTTGATTGATGAACTGCCAAAATATTTCTCAACACCTGAAATCAGATTGACCTGTAATTCTGATGCTGAAAAATTCGAGATAGCCGGGAATGCAGCTGCTTATTTTAAAGCAAATTACGACTGCATTGATGTTGATGGTGTTCGGATTCGCTTTGGAGATGGCTGGGGGCTGGTTCGGGCATCAAATACACAACCCGTGCTGGTTGTTCGCTTTGAAGCAAAAACTGCCCAGCGGATGGAAGAGATTCAAACCTTGGTGATGAATAAAATCGCGGAGTTTGGCGAGGTCCATCTTGACGAGGGACATTGAGCAACGCAAGCGCGATCATCTGATCCTCGCGCAAGATGATGCTCTAAAATTCTCAATCTCGGCTGGCTTTGACCGCTGGAGATTTATTCACAATGCCCTCCCAGAGATAAATCTTAAAGATGTAGACACCAGTCTCACCTTCCTTGGCAAAAGACTGCAATTTCCGCTATTAATTAGCTCGATGAGTGGTGGCGTTAAAGAAAGCCATAAATTGAATGCAACTCTGGCCGCTGCCGCCGAAAAGCTCGGCTGCGCCTTAGGTCTGGGTAGTATTCGTGCCGCCTTGGAAAGCGGAGCGTCCAGGGACAGTTTCCTTATTGCCAGAGAAAAGGCACCTTCAGCTGCCCTTTTTGCCAATCTGGGAATCGCCCAAGTTATTGAGTCAAATTCCATGGATAAGGTTGCGACCTTCTGTAATGAACTAAAAGCAGACGCATTGATTATTCATCTGAACCCGCTGCAGGAAGCCTTTCAACTAAAAGGTGATCCAAATTTTAAGGGAGCTCTCAATTCCATAGAATTGTGGGTTAAAGAATTCAGTTTACCCATCATTGTAAAAGAAGTTGGTCAAGGACTCTCAATAGATGTTATAAAAAGACTTCAAGCTGTTGGTGTGAGGGTTGTCGATATTGCAGGCGCTGGAGGGAGTAATTGGATATCCATCGAAAGAGAACGACTCCCGGCAGATCAAATGGTTTTAAGGAATACTGCCTATGAGTTTGCCGATTGGGGTGAACCAACATCTGAAGTGCTGGAAAATCTAAACGCCGAAATGGTGATCATCGCAAGTGGTGGTTTACGTCGGCCCCTCGACATGGCTAAGGCTTTGGCCCTCGGAGCTACCCTCGTAGGTATGGCAGGAGCTTTTTTAAAACCAGGGCTCAGTGGTGATCTTGATGGGCTGGTACAGACCTTACTGGTCTGGAAAGAAACACTTAAAATGGCTATGTTTGGCACTGGTGTTGATCGACTCGAAAATTTTATTGGAAATAGAAAATTATTAGCTAAAACTTATTAAACTGAGTATTGCAGAAAGGTGTATCAAGCGCAAGTATGGATCAAGCATTAGAGATAAAACTAGCTGAGTGGCGTGGGGCGGTCAGAGAACACTTAAGCCACCCCCGCTTTGCTGAAGAACCGATTTATCTGTCAGAGCCCATGAAGTATGCTCTAAGAGCTGAAGGTAAAATGTTGAGACCAGCGCTTTGCTTGGCTGCCAGCGAGGCTGTAGGGGGAGATTGGCACGAGGCTGTCATCGTCGCAGCTGCTCTTGAAATATTCCATACCTTTTCATTGATTCATGATGATATCATGGATAACGATGCTCTACGACGTGGGCTTCCAACGCTACATGAGGCTTACGATCGTAATCGGGCTTTGCTCAGTGGTGACACGTTACTGATTTATGTATACCAATTACTTTCTGAGATTGATTCTAGCAAATTTCCTCAAATCTTTCGTGCTTTTAACGAGGGCGCTATGGATGTATGCAAAGGCCAAGGCTGGGATATGGAGTTTGAGCAGCGTCAGGATGTTGAACCTGACGAGTATGTAAAGATGATTGATCTTAAGACTGGCGCATTGATCAAACTTGCCTGCCAGTTGGGTGGGATTATAGGGGATGGCAGTGAGACAGCTATTAACGCCCTAACGCGATTTGGTCTGCTTCTCGGTAGGGCCTTTCAAATGCAGGATGATTTATTGGAAGTCACATCCTCGGCTATGGATATGGGAAAAAGTCTGGGAAGTGATCTACTCAATGAGAAAAAGACCTGGATCTGGCTCGATTTGAAAAAGAATCTGTCTGCATCAGAATTGAAGACATGGAAAGGGATCAGGAGAACAGGTCAGTTAAACGAAGCTCATCGTGATCAAATCAAATCCTGGATGTCAGAGAATGGGACTATCAAGAGGGCACAGAGTTTGATCCAGTCCTGGGTCACTGAGGCAGATAATTTGCTGAGTTCCAGCTCGATTAAGAATTCAGATATGCTTAAAGCACTCTCGGATATCATTCTTAATCGTGTGAATTGATCGTTTTAGGTCACAGCACCCGCCTCCTAATCCATCAGAAGTGTTAAACATCACATTTTTGCGAAGCTGTTCGATTTAAGCATGTGAGTGTTTGACAATCGTATGTGTTTGACCGTATGTTTATCCCGGTGAAACAATGATTGAAGTAATTGTAAAAAATATTCTCTTTTTTGCCCAGGCGGCGGCCCCGGGTTATACCCTTTTTTTGCAAGCGCGTGGAGATGAAGAACGGAGTTTGCCCATCGTAGTGGGTCAGTTTGAGGCCCAGGCAATCGCATTGGCTCTCGAGCAAATACGACTTGAAAGACCAATGACACACGACCTTTTATCGACTGTGATTACACACATGACGGGAGGGTTGGATAGTGTGATCATTAAAAGTTTGCGGGATGGTACCTTTTTCGCTGAGCTAAATGTAAGAAATGGCGATGAAATACAATCCATCGATGCAAGACCTAGCGATGCCATTGCATTAGCCCTGCGTGCAAGAGTCCCTATCCGTGTATCCCAGAAAGTTTTTGAAGAAGCGTCGATTCCAATTCCAGCTACTTCAAAACTTGTAAGCGAGTCAGAACCCAGCCTGGCAGAAAGTGTCAACGCGATTACCCGTCGGGCTGAACAACAGTTCGATCTGGAAAAGGATTTGAGGAGCGCTGTGATTCAAGAAAACTATGAGCTTGCAGCTCTTATCAGAGATAAACTCCACGCCTTGGCAGACAGAGAGTCCTGAAGTTTACCTCACTTTTCTTCTGAAAGTTCGGATTCGATCTTCTTAAGCGTTTCATCTGAGAGTTGCTTTTTAGTATTAGGATTCATTTTTTTAACTCTAAGCTTCTTCAAAGCAAAGCCAAATAAGCCAAGTCCGATAATACTGAAAACGACAACCATCCAATAAGAAACTTTGCCTACGGTTTCGCTTGCTTTTGGCGAGGCCAATATGCGATTTCCAAAGGGTTGATTCGTCCGGGGGTCAATGCTATTCCTGAAATGATCTAATATTTGATCCGTGGTTTTACCTTCAACCAGTAAGCGTCGAATAGTGATTTTGGCTTCTTCGGTCCGTTGGTTTTTGCCATGCATATATATGGGTCCACCAAAGCAACACGTGGCCATCAGGTTTTTTTCAAGAAAGATCGCCTGCTCATTTTGCGCTTTGCTGAGCTCTTTATTGTAGAATTCGTATTCCTGAGCATTTGCCATGCTCACCACTGCTGTCAAGAGTATCATTAGTAATGTTTTCATGTAGAGAATCTAGACGAGAAAACAGGGGGTTCAATGAAAAATCATTGGAGTCAAGTGGATTAGCAAGCAATTTGGCAGCAGAGAGACAATGCGAAAAATATGAGGTATGAATGTCATTAATTATTGTAGGTTCACTAGCACTAGACACCATCGTAGCACCAGCGGGATCTGTAACGGATGTCCCCGGGGGGTCAACCAGTTATTGTTCAATTGCAGCCAGCTATTTTTCCAATCCAAGTATTGTTGGAGTCGTCGGTGAGGATTTTCCAGAATCGGTGATCACCCTATTTAAAGATCATCGGGTAGATCTGACCGGGTTATCCATTGAATCGGGAAAAACCTTTCGTTGGGGCGGGCGCTATGCCGACAACTTTGACGACAGAACGACCCTGTTTACTGATTTAAATGTGTTCGAAAGCTTTAATCCAACGCTCCCAGAAACCTATAAGGATGCTGGCTATGTATTGCTGGCAAACATCCACCCAGGTTTGCAACATCATGTGCTGGACCAGATGAATTCCAAACCTTTCGTCGTTCTTGATACAATGAATTTATGGATAAACACTGCATTGGATGATCTTATCGCGCTCTTCAAACGAGTTGATATGCTGGTAATTAATGATGAAGAAGCAAGAATGTTGACCGATGAGCGTAATTTTGCCAAGGCAGCCAGAAAACTTCAGGCTATGGGACCAAAATGGATTGTGATCAAGAAAGGGCAGCACGGCGCCTTACTTTTTCATGAATCCCAAGTCTTTTCTGCCCCCGGACTGGTTTTAGATGAAGTTATCGACCCGACGGGTGCCGGGGACACCTTTGTAGGTGCCCTAATCGGTTATCTGGCACAATCCAAGGATCATTCATTTGACAATATGAAACTTGCTGTGATATTTGGTTCTGTCCTGGCGTCCTTTTGCGTAGAGAATTTTTCAGTAGATGGCATCACTTATTTGGAAGAATCAGATCTGGATGACCGTTATGACGCGTTTGTATTAATGAGTCAATTTTAAGGAAAATTTTAATGAGAAAACAATTTGGACTGTTCTGGGTCCCCATAAAGCTTATTGCACTTTCATTCATAGTATCAATTGCATTTATTGCTTGTGAAAACGATGAACCTGTCGATGCCTGTAATCCGTCAGGAGTCCAGGGTGAGCTCGTTGAAGCAAAGCTGGTCATTACTATTACGCCCGAACTGGTGCAGGCCTACCTTACCCAATTTGGTGCACCCATTGGTTTTGATCTGGAGTATACTGTAGATGCTTATAGTGTTCTGTATAAAACTTTGGATAAAAATAATGAGATTACTCCAGCCTCAGGTGTCATGTTTATTCCACGGGGGCTGAATACATATGATGTGGTCAGCGTCCAACATGGTACGTCTTTAAAACGTGATGAAGTGGGTTCAGAAAATCCCGTCTACGCATTCGATGCATTGCTGTATGCCATGAAAGGATTTTTAACTGTGGCACCAGACTATTTAGGGTTGGGCAATTCAGATATGATGCACCCCTACCTGAATGCTCAGCTTTCAGCAAATGCTGTTATGGATCTGATTCGAGCGACTCGAAAATATGCCTGCACAAACGATCTGGCACTTAGCGAAAGACTATTTCTGGCAGGCTATTCTGAAGGTGGATATGTTACCATGGCTGCACATCAAATCATGGAAACAGACCATTCAGATGAATTTCAGTTGACAGGTGTGGCTCCCATGTCCGGACCCTACGATTTAATCAGTACAACCAGAAATTTGCTTCAACTTGAAACCTTTAACAGTCCTGCCTTACTTGCTTTCGTCGTTGCAGCCTATGATGATGTTTATGAGTGGAACCGTCTCGATGATATTTTCATGGAGCCCTATGCTTCAATGATACCTGGCATGTTTGATGGCAGTCAAAGTGTGGGGGATCTAAACGACCAACTCCCAACAGATTTAGACTCGCTATTTCAATCAGAATTTAGAACAGCTTTTCTTCAGGGGGGAGAGCAAATGGTAGCAGCGGCCCTTCAAGAAAACACCTTACTTGGCTGGGGACCGATTGCCCCGGTAAGGTTATTTCACGGGACTTCTGATGATATTGTGGCTTATGAAAATACCACGACCGCTTATGCATCTATGGTAGCGAATGGTGGTTTGAGTGTTGATTTGATTCCATTGCTGGGGGCAAACCACGCAACGGGATTTTTCCCGTCGCTGTTACTCTCTGAAGCATGGTTCGATAGCCTTAGGGCTGATTAAGCACTAAAGTCTGGCCAGTACTCCAGTATTTACTTCAGCAACTTTTTCGGCGCCAAATAGTGTCTCTATTAGTTTGAAGGCAAATTCCATGGCGCTTCCTGCAGCCTGGCCTGTCACCAGTAAGTCGGCGACCTGGACTCGTTCCCCTGTGTGAACTGCCGTCGTCATTCTATCTGCCCATGCTGGATGGGAGGTCACTTTTTTCTTGCCGGTAAGACCGGCTTTCTCAAGGACGGTAGGAGCAGCACAAATAGCAGCTGAAGTCTTATTGGCAGCAGCTTGATCCCTTAACAATTTTATAATCCGATCATCATCCATGAGGTTGGGTGCACCAGGAACGCCACCAGGGAGAACGATCATGTCCCAGATCTCATTCAACACCTCTGCCAGAACTGTATCCGCAACAATTTTAACACCGTGGGATCCTTGTACATTACGCTTTTTCAAGCCTGCCACTACCACTTCCGCACCGGCTCGTCGGAGCAAATCTATAATCGTAATCGCCTCAATTTCTTCAAATCCTTCAGCGATGGGTACCAGGATATTTTTCATATGATTCTCCTAAAGTCCCGGTGTCCGGAATGCTTCCAGATATCGCGGTTGTGTGTATTTGGCAGTAGATAATAATTTTCTGTCAGGACCATAATAATGAACGAATTTTGGTTTATGGTTTTCGGTATATTCGTAGACCGCTCTTTTTAGTAGCTCCAAATTTCGATCACTTTCTTCTTCGACCAGAATAAGTCCATATTCATCAAAGCTTCTGGAAATAAAAATGGCTCGAGATTCATCTAATATCTCTTCGTGCTGCCTGAATTCTTTTACAGGATGATAGCTATAGCGATAAAAAGCGATGAGCGAGTTATCGGGCAAATAGTGGTCCTCATTAATAATCTGAACCTCATCGTTATAAATGGTCAGCCAATAATCCCTCAGGCTGCCATCAGGCAGATAGAAATTTCGTCTGGATTTATCCAGTCGATGTTCGTAATCATAGTAATATTCAGTAGAGCTCTCTATATTTTTGGCAAGACCCCAGGTCTCCTCCAAAAAAACTTGCTGATTTGGATCATAGTAGATGCTCATCTTTTTTTCAAGGTTGTGAGAGCGGGTAAACCATTGTTCTTCTCGTTTGACAACACGACCATTTGTATATGACCATTCTTTGGAAATGCGAGGAGGACCCTTCTCAAAATACGTTACCATATGGTGTCTGCTGAGTTGACCTTTTCGAGAATAGGTGTAGGAGCTCTTCTCTTCAAGCTGCCGCTTTGAGGAGAGATGTCTAGCTGATGTTATCTGACCCTTATCATTACGTCGAACTTCATAATAGTCATCCTGAAGTTTATCCCTGTCAGAAACATGCTTAAGAAAATTCCTCGTGTGGAGATTTCCCTGTTCATAGTATGAAAGCTGTCCACGGCTACAACCCAGGAACAATAAGGCAAAAAGGGCAGAATAAAAAAGTTTGAGCATTACCTGGTATAGAGATAAAAATAAATGGCGGAGCGGCGTGCTTTGATGGGATCGACTTTTTCAGAGATAGAGATTTCATCTGCAATATCGTAGAGTTCATAGCGATCAACTTTGGCTAAACCGCGATAAAATGCTAGTACCTGATCATCTGAGAGTTGATCAATAGTAAGTAGCCGGGCTTGGTCAAGTGAATTTCCCTGACGAACCAATTTCACAGCAGCAAGATCTATTGATCGAGCAGAGATCGATTCTGAAATAGTGTGTTTTTTCGAAACTGCGGAATCAACAAGCACTGTTTCAGGTTCACGGGCAGCTTGCATTCGTTTTGCCAGCGCATATCGTTTTCTGGGATCTTCCAGCTCTTTGCTGATTTTTATGATGTCTTCAGTGAGTGCATCAATCATGGCACTTGATTCGGCCTGTTTCCTTCTCAATGCCAGGAGGCGAAGACTATCTCGCTTTGTAAAGCCGCTATTTGGTGTTTCAATTTCGGTTGTGATGCTTTGTGAACGATCCTGCTCTGTTTTTAGCTCAGTTAACATTTGGCTGAGTTTATCAATCTTTTGATGCAAACTTTTGGCATCCGTGGATCGTGATTGAGCCAGACTCAGGGATGGTAATGTAAAAAGCAATATGAGCAATAATGATTTGATAGTGAGATTCCTAAGCATGTTTGACATATCCCAATTCTCCTATAACACTGCGCTTAAGCTAACCTGATTGCAAATCTGAGAAAGAATGAAATGGCTACAGATGCTTCAGGGTCTTGGGGGCTAGCCGAAAGCTCCTGAGGACAAATTCTTTTGGTACCAATACTTGATTTCTCCTACATCGGGTTCAGTTTTTATTAATTCATAGCCATTTTTTTCCCCAAGTCTGATCATGGCCTCGTAGCGATCATAGCTTGTGAAATAAATTTTGTCCAGCCCCATCTCCCTGGCTAACGCTTCCTGGCGCTCCAATAAATGCTGACCTATACCGCTTCGACGATGCAGAGAATGAACACCTCCAAGCCATGAGAAAAGGGTTTGGGTGCCTGGAATCACATACCCCAGCTTAAACCCAACCTGCGTATTTTCTTTGAAAGCTACAAGGAGAATGGGTCGATTGTTACGCACATAAATCAACTTTTCCTCAGTCGATCGGACACTTTTAAAAATCATCCGCTCGAGACTGTGTACACGTTCGATTTCAACACTCAATATTCTGATATCGACTGACTTGATGACACTGTTCCTCGCATTAATAGTTGCTAATATGAAAAAAGACTAACCTTGTCCACAATAACTGCTAAATTTAGACTTCAATGATGCTTAAGCAAAAGTCAATACCGAACCAGAATGGCCCATGTCGCAACTGCGGAACCGTGGGTGACTCAAACTTTTGCCCCCAATGCGGGCAAAAAAATAGGGCATACCACATTTCGTTCAAAGATTTTTTTGCTGACTTCCTGGAAGAGCTTCTGGATGTTGATTCGCGTTTGTTGCGTAGCCTGAAACTTCTTTTTTTAAAACCTGGTTTCTTAACGACTGAATATGTGCTCGGTCGGCGAATAAGTTATCTGCCGCCCGTTCGGATCTACTTGGTTGCCAGCGTTTTGTTCTTCCTGTCCCTTTCATTGAAAACCCTGATTCCCAGTTTTCAGAACAATCAATTTCTAAAAGAATTTACTGAGTCAGGCCATATCGATGGAGCTCTCGAAAAGGTTGTAGACTCCAAAGCACAAGAACTCAAAGGTGATGAATACCTTAAAGCGGGTGCAGGTCTCGCAGAAGCCGATCACAATAGTTCTGCCTCGCCCATCTCAATAAGCGTGGGGGAGAGTCGTTTTAACGTTCAACAGGATGACTTTTTGTCCAACTTCAGTGATAACTTTGCCAAAATGATGTTTTTTCTGCTCCCAGTCGCTGCGCTCCAATTAAAAGCACTCTACTGGAGACGTAAAAAATTATACATCGAGCATCTGATTTTTAGCCTGCATGTTCACGCAGTTATTTTTAGCCTCTTAATTCTGACAGTCCTCTTTGACTTTAAACTCATCATGTGGGCCGTCATTCTTGCCAGTCTCATTTATCTTTATCTGGCCTTGAAAAGCTTTTATTTACAGTCACATTCTAAAACACTATCGAAAATGCTGTTACTTCTGGTCAGCTATGGAATAACGATCGGGTTAGTGATGACGCTAACGCTGGCAGCCACGGCCATTGGTTTTTTTCTGGGAAACTCAGGATAACGAGAGCACTGAATTATGTTTGATCTGATAGCCCAAACCTTCAACGCATCGCTAATAGCAGTTACCCAACTTTTTCTATCGTCAGTCATCTCGAGCAATCCTTGGTTCGAGACACTTGAATTGGAATATTCCGGGATCAAACATGAGATTGTATGTGATACCAAACTAGCCAATTCCTTTACTGAAACGCTAGATGCTGTGTTGCTTTCCGGTGAAAATATTACGCTGCACTTTAAGTTTGAACTCTTTGCGGCTGGAGATGCTACGCCTTTACAAACCAAGGAAGTCGTGAATGGTTTTAGATTTGATAAAGAAGCTGAGGTCTTTTATCTGGTGAACTCGGAAAGTAGAGAGATAGAGAGATTCTTTACAGTAGAAGCAGCAAAGGATACCTACATCACCGTGACACAGCTGGTGATTGTTAACACAGAGGGACTCTCTGGCGATAGTGAGTATTTTGTCAGAGTGACGGCTTTCCTTGACCCCATTAAGCTCGATGATATGGGTGAATCTGTGAATCTTATGTTGCGCTGGGCCAGTGTCAAACCAACCATAGTTTCTGAAAAATTCAAATTAGAAGCGCGAGCGACCTAGTCCTCATTGGTGGGGAGATCAACCAGATACAATTTGGAATGCGTTCTGGATTGGATAGTAAATTCATCCAGGTTTGCAGGCGCAACAAATGAATCACCACGCCGGTAGACGCTGGTGCAGGAATTATTTCCACCACGCCAACGAAGGCTGATTTCACCCTCTAGTAGTAAAAACATCGTGAGATTTGATCGGAAGGAAAACGCTCTGGATTCCCCCTGGAGTAAGTTTAAAGATTTTAACCGAAACTCCCTGGTTGGGGAAATATACTCGCTTAGGTAACCATCGCTCAGTATTTCGATTCGGTGTTCCCGATTTGCGTCGAAGTCCAGAATTTCTGATAAGGTCTTCGAATCGCAAAATTTTCCTGTGAGACCCAAACGGACAACATTATCTGAATTCGCCATGCACTCGATGATATTCCCCCGGAGATAAGCATGAGGGACACCGGGAGCCAGAAAGACGGCCTCTCCTGGACCCAGATGGACTCTATTCAAAAAAAACATAAAGAGGAGTCCAATATCCTGACTCCCATGAGCTTCAAAGAGCTCCAGAAATAACTGCTCAGTCTCATTGTGTTCATTTCTTTTGATGAGCCGTTCATGAATGGCTTTGATGCATGCTTCCACTCGGTCTTTCTGATGCTCTCCTTGTCGCAATAATTCTAATATTCCCAATTCAAGATTTACCAACCCCGCGTTCTGACTGAAAAGGAGATTATTTAGCTCAGGGGTATTTTTGAGAAGGTCATGGAACTGTTCAGGTTTGATGAAGCCAACAAGCGCATCAAGGTGGTCAATTGCTATAGCCACTTCAGGTTTATGGTTAGCATCAGGATAATTTATTGGATCTTGTTGATGAAGAACCTCGGCCTGGGTTTTATTCGGATGGGCCTGAATACTGAGAGGTTGTTCTGCTGAAAGCACTTTTAACAAGTAAGGTAATCCACTGGAGAAGGCTGGGGAATTGTGAAGAGATAGCCTGGTTTTAGGATCTTCTGCAATCCAGTCTGAGAGATCCGTCGTACCATTTTGAAGATCCAGAACTTGAGATGGAGAGTTTTGATGCACACCCATCCACAATTCAGCATAGGGTTGGTCAAATTCGGGATGTATACCCAGCAGGTGGGCAATAAAAGCTTGGTCATTTCTGGCTCCCCAATTGTAGTGCTGGATTTTATTTTTAAGTCGAAATGGGCGGGAGCTTTCACAATCTAAGACTTCATTTTTTTTCATGATTAAAAGTATTCCAGGTTGAGGTCCTCTCCAATGGGAATCAGGATGAAATCTGGTCCCCTTTATTCATTTACTGTGTGAAAACCGCTCTGATCTGAGGCTTTCCTAAAGGGAGCTGATAATGGGTATACTTAACTTAAAAAAACGATACAATTAATATTATATTAAATTTATCATAAAATATGATTGATTTCTGCGATTCCATCCCTATATTTATCCCAATCAACAATCATAACAAGAGTCATCGCATGTTACTCCGGGGGATACTCTCAGGGAAGGGGAGCTACAATGAATAAGTTAACAGATTTTAAGGCCAGGTTATTTTTTACATATCTTAAGGACAAAACTGAATTGCTATTGTATGTGAAACCCCAGGGTACGTCTGGGAGCGAGATGATTTATCGGCGATCTCCTGGAGATGCTGCCATGAATCTCCGAATCCAGGCAGTTTTAGATAATGCAGGGGTCAACAGATCCAACACTGAAATATGGATTATGCTATACCCCCCTGAAATACACACGACAACTATGTACATACCCTCACATGCATCTGGTCAGGAAGTGCGGGAGCTCATTCATGAACAGATATTTGCTAATTTACCCTACCCGATTCATTATGATTGGGAAAATTACTCGTTACGGGTTCATGATAATGGGAATAACGAAAACATGATTACAGTCACTATTCTCGGGAAGGATGTTTTACCACGTATACGCGAACTACTCCATGATAACTATAAAAGAGTAACTTTTATTGGCGACGGACTGCAATTTTTAAATGTTGATAGTGCTTTTTTAGGATTTGCGCGGAATAAGACTTATGAAATGATTTTGCCCTACGATGAAGTATTCTACCTGGCCGCCTTCCGCTCGGGAATCCATGTTGAAAGCTCGGTCCTAACCCACGCCTGTTCCTCACATTTCGGAGATTACCAATTGAATCCGCAACAAGTATATTTGGATTTTAGACATGAGGAGGGTCTCATGGATCAGCCACAAATTCAACCGGTGGTTCCCCTGAAAGCCTGGAAAGAGGTTCTGTTGACACCTGCCGCATTCCCTTCCTGGTTTATTTCCAATAACAGCTTGAACCAGCAATCTCAGGTTAATTTTGCTGAAACAGCCGTATATCAAAATCGCAGCGAACAAAAAGAGGATCTTCCAAGGAATTATCAAGTTGATCGCATGCTGAATTGATCAAGTTTTATTAACTATTCTAAGTCTAATATCGTTGAGCACAAAAGGTAGGTAATAAAGATAAAACGATATGACCGCTACCACTTCCAAAACAAGAATATACCAGGGCCAGGGTCCCATAGCATCCATAATTGAGCCGTTCTCTGGTTTGTAGCAGATAAACAGATAATTCCCGCCCACGAGAAGATTAAATCCTGCGATGAACACTAAATATATGTTTGTGATGCCCATAACCTTCCAGATGGACCGATGGGTAGGCCGCATACCTCCAACCCATGTCATGTATAAACTGGCGAATATGAGCAAACCATGGGACCCGAAGAATTGGAAGAAGCGATAATGGGGAAAGCCGTAAATACCAATATCCGGTGTTATCAGCGCTTGAATTGCGCCACCCAATCCCCAAAAGAAGACCAACTCATACAGTAGATAACTACGATTAATCAATAAAAAGGCTGCTAGAACTATGCCCACACCGCAAAGATGCAGTGGCAAGGTGGAACCTGCATCCCAGTCACCGATACTCAGATGCCAGATGTTGAGGCTTAGCTCTTGAACAATAAGGGCAGACGCGATAATCCAGCGAGTCCTGAGGTCAATACGAGGTGTTGAAAACCAGGACCTGAAATACCACAGTGCCAAATAACTGGCCAACAACACAACCAGCGCTAGCCAATGGGGTGACGAATAGAACACAAAGGCGTGATCGGGGTAATCTAAAGCAAATGGACCGGGAGAGTTTGTCATGAAATCACACTTTCTCAAGAGCTGCGGACCAGCCTGCTAAATTCTTGCTGCGTAACTCCTCCGACATCTCAGGTGAGAAAGTTGTTTTCTTATCTGAGAATGATTTTAGCTCTGACTGAGTCCAATATCCAATATCAATTCCAGCCAGATAAGCAGCTCCCAGGGCAGTTGTCTCGATTTTATGGGCACGCTCAACAGTAATCTTCAAAATATCGGCCTGGAATTGCATGAGAAATCCATTTTCAGTAGCACCCCCGTCCACTGCCAGGGAGTGGATTTCAAATCCAGCATCCTGTTCCATGGCTCGCAATACATCATGGGTTTGGTAAGCCATGGCTTCCAGGCTAGCCCGAATAATGTGATTCTTATTGGATCCCCGGGTCAGCCCACAAAGAACGCCTCTGGCATCCATATTCCAGTGAGGTGCCCCAAGCCCTGAGAAGGCGGGCACTAAATAAACACCACCATTGTCGGGAACGGTGAGTGCTGCTGTTTCACTAGCGGCTGCGGTTTCAATTAACCCCAATTCATCTCGCAACCATTGCACGGCAGCCCCAGCAATAAAAATTGAACCTTCCAGAGCATAGCAGGGTTTTCCAAATGGATCTGCGGCGATAGTGGTTATTAAGCCATGCTCGGAGTTGATGGCTTCAGTGCCAGTATTAATCATGACAAAGCAACCTGTACCGTAAGTATTTTTCACTTCCCCTGGTAGAAAACATTGCTGACCAAAAAGCGAAGCTTGTTGATCACCGGCAACACCGCGAATGGGTACATTTTCAATATCTTTGATGCTGGAAACCTTACCAAAATCATCTGCCGAATTTTTAACCTGAGGGAGCAGCTTCAAAGAAATATGCATGAGTTCGCACAACTCGGAATCCCAGCGTTTTTCATGAATATTATACAACATGGTTCTTGAAGCATTGGTGGCATCTGTAGCATGGACCAAACCTGCTGTGAGTTTCCAGATCAGCCAGGTATCAATGGTGCCAAACTTAAGTTTTTGACCCTGCTGGTAATTTGCATTCTCCAAAATCCATTGAGCTTTGGTGCCACTAAAATACGCATCCAGCGCTAAACCCGTTTTTTGTTTTATCAGGTCTCCCTTTGATTCTAACGCTTTACAAATTGAAGCCGTTCTGCGGCATTGCCAGACGATAGCATTATATATTGGTA
The DNA here is from genome assembly GCA_013202385.1 of Fidelibacterota bacterium. Lineage (GTDB taxonomy): Bacteria > Fidelibacterota > UBA8477 > UBA8477 > JABMPR01 > JABMPR01. The sequence continues at coordinate 6,754 of JABMOT010000273.1, read as the reverse complement.
AGCCAGTATCAGTATCCCAGATAACAGTGGTTTCGCGTTGGTTCGTGATACCCAGCGCTTCTATCGCCCCGCCATAGCTGGTTTTTAATTCTGATATACACTCGATCACAGTCTGCCATATCTCCAAAGGATCATGCTCCACCCAGCCGGGCTGTGGGTAGATTTGCGTGAATTCGCGGTAGGCCTTAGCGAGAATTTCACCATCGTGATCTACGAGAATTGCCGTGGTTCCCGTTGTCCCCTGATCTATAGATAAGATTGCCATTGGACTCTAAATATGGGCGAGCAGCCAGCTAAGGATATCGGCTTTAACCTGGTCCTGCTCTGGTTCATTGAGAATTTCATGATACAAGCCATCATAGAGTTTGAGCGTTTTATCTATTGAGCTTACCTTTTCAAAGAGCATTTCGCTGCCACTGACATCAGCCAGTTTATCGGAAGACCCATGCATGATTAGTATGGGGAGTGAGATAGCAGCTGCGTGAGCCGAAATCTTTTTGGTTGAATTCAAGAGCTCAGCTCCTGTGCGAGCAAGAACACCGCCGCGATAATTTAGCGGATCTGTATCATAAGCTTCCACGACCTTTGGGTCTTTGGAAATATCTTTACTTTCCAATTTGACAACGGGAAGTTTGGGAAGGATAGCGCTAATAATCCCAGAAAGTTTTTGGAGCAGGGGAGAGATTTCATCACTGACTTTGACAGAGGCAGCACTCAGGAGAATACCGCTAACATCAGGTTTGCGTTCAATCGTGTATAGAGCGACAATGCCTCCACCCATACTATGGCCAAACAGAAACAGAGGTAGGCCAGCATAGGTTTTCTTTGCGCGAGTTAACACATCCTGGAGGTCATTTAAATATTCTTGAAATGAATTTACGTAATTTCGCTTTCCTGAAGATTTTCCGTGTCCCCGTAAATCGAAGCCAATGACGCTAAATCCACCTGTCACTAAAGATTGGGCAACATGGTCATAACGGCCTGAGTGTTCTGCAATGCCATGGGTAATTAATACGATACCCCTGGGCGTATCAGCTTTCCAGGTTTGTTCAAAAATAGTGAAATTGTCCGTTGTTGTGAATGTTGTTTCGCTTGGAACGCATGATACTAACATTATTGTATCCCCTATTTATAAACACGTTTTGAAAAATACAGTCAAGAAACTCAGGATGACATGCACTAGGCAGCGTTGCAATAAAAACCCAAATTTAGTTTAACATGATGTGATCGCAAAAAAGTAAGCGCTTATAGCGCAGAAAATCAATTAAAAATATCTTGGAGACTGGTAACAGATAAATCGTCTAAACCCAGACGACGAATGCCTCGAATAGCTGCTTTTGCTCCTGAAAGCGTTGTAATTACCGGAATTTTATGTCTGACGGCAGCTCGCCCAATTGCGTATTCATCCTCGCGTGCTAAAGCTCCCATAGGTGTGTTGATCACCAGGTGGATAGCGCCATTTTTTATGTGGTCAACAACATGTGGACGTCCCTCGTTCACCTTATGAACCGCCTGGACTATTAATCCATTTTCCCGTAAGGTTTGTGCAGTTCCGTGACTGGCCATGATGAGAAATCCCATCTCCTGAAAATCCCGTGCAATATCGATAGTTGCGTTTTTATCATGGTCATTCACGGAAATAAATACAGTGCCCTTGGTTGGCAGGAGATTTCCCGCACCAATTTCTGCCTTGGCAAAGGCAGCGCCCAGTCTTGAATCTAGACCGATAACCTCACCCGTAGATTTCATCTCAGGGGAGAGGAAGACATTTTGATTGGGGAATTTGTTAAAAGGAAAAACTGGCTTTTTGACAGCAATCAAAGCATGCTTTTCTCGGCTGAGATCTAAATCTTTCAACTTTTTCCCGACTGCCAATTGTGCTGCATATTTAGCCAATGGAACATCTGTAACTTTGCTGATAAATGGGACCGTCCGACTTGCACGCGGATTGACTTCCAGTACGTAGACAATGCCATCTTTCATGGCAAACTGAATATTAATCAGCCCCACCGTTTTTAGTGTGAGCGCAAGACTACGCGTATAGCGCTCGATCAGAACTCTATGTTCCGGAAGCAATTGGTAGGGAGGAATGACACAGGCTGAATCGCCTGAGTGAATACCTGCTTCTTCGATATGCTGGAGAATGCCACCAATAAAAACATCCTCACCATCGCAAAGCGCGTCCACATCAAATTCAAAGGCGTCCTCCAGAAAGGCATCAATGAGGATCGGGTGATCACCACTCACCAGGGCTGCCTGGGCGACGTACTGTTTGAGTGATGTTTCCGTGTAAACGATCTCCATACCTCGACCGCCAAGAACATAAGAGGGTCTCACCAGCACGGGGTAACCGATCTTATTGGCAACGCTAATGGCTTCCTCAGTAGATAGTGCAGTTCCGTAATCTGGCGCTGGAATATCCAATTGATCAAGAATGGCTCCAAATTTCTTACGGTTTTCTGCAAGATCAATGGCAGCGGGATTCGTCCCAATAATTTTTACACCAGCCTCTTGAAGACGATTGGCAATGTTCAGCGGTGTCTGTCCACCGAACTGGACCAACACCCCATCTGGTTGTTCCAGATCAACAATATTCATCACATTTTCAAAAGTGAGCGGTTCAAAATAAAGCCGATCTGATATATCAAAATCTGTTGAGACAGTTTCGGGATTACAATTCACCATGATCGTGTTGAATCCAAGTTCGTTAAGACCAAAAACAGCTTGAACACAGCAGTAATCGAATTCCAGACCCTGGCCGATTCGGTTGGGTCCACCACCGAGAATCATCACTTTTTTACCCGCCAGGGGTCTGACTTCATTTTCGGTCTCATAGGTGGAATAAACGTATGAGGTTCCGGCAGGAAATTCTGCAGCGCAAGTATCAACTTCCTTGAAAGTTGGAAGAATGTTGTTCAGTTTGCGGAATTCTCGAATCTCAGATTCACTTTTATCGAGACGCGTGGCAATCTGAATGTCCGAGTAGCCACGGCGTTTAAAGTGAAGGATATCATCGGCCTGTAACGTAGGAATTGGATCCAGAGCAAGTTCCTGGATCTGATGTAAAAACCAGGGATCTATTTGAGTAATATTATGCAAGGTCTCCAGATCAACGCCGCTCTCGAATGCTTTCCAGATCTTTACCAGCCGGAATGCTGTAGCAAAACGCATTTTATTCAGATCCAAATCCCTGCCAATAACTTTTTTAGGCTCTAGACCATTGAGACCAACCTCTAAAGAGCGAAAGGCTTTTTGCAGGCTTTCCTTAAAGGTCCTGCCAATAGCCATCACTTCACCGACAGATTGCATCTGAACACCAAGGACCCCACTGGCAGATGGAAATTTCTCAAAATCAAAACGGGGAACTTTGGTGACCACGTAATCAATACTGGGCTCAAACGCAGCCAGAGTTTTACCAGTAATTTCATTTGGCAGCTCATCCAGAAGATATCCAACAGCCAGCTTGGCTGCTATCTTAGCAATGGGAAAACCAGTGGCTTTTGAAGCGAGAGCTGAGGAGCGACTTACCCGTGGGTTCATTTCAATGACAATCATCCTACCATTTGCTGGATCGACTGCAAATTGGACGTTTGATCCTCCTGTTTCAACACCAATGACGCGGAGGCATTGAATAGACCAGTTGCGCATTTTCTGATACTCTTTATCCGTGAGCGTCATGGCAGGAGCTACGGTGACTGAGTCACCTGTATGGACACCCATGGGGTCAATATTTTCGATGGAACAGACGATGATAGCGTTGTCATTCTTATCCCGAACCACTTCCATCTCAAATTCTTTCCAGCCCAGTAAGGATTCCTCTATCAACACTTCCCCAATGGGGCTGGCTGACAATCCTTTATCAACCAGATCACGAAATTCTTCGTGATTATAGGCAGTTGCGCCACCCGTTCCACCCATGGTGAAAGAGGGTCTGATAATGGCAGGAAATCCAGTGGTTTCCACAATTTGCAGTGCTGATTCAACACTATGAGCAAAGCCACCCTTGGCAGTATCAATGCCCACGCTATCCATAATTGTCTTGAATTTTTCCCGATCTTCAGCTTTTTTAATGGCCTCTACATCGGCTCCGATAAGCTGAACATTGAATTTTTTCAAGGTACCCATTTCATCCAGCTTGATAGCCAGATCCAGGGCAGTTTGTCCACCCACAGTGGGCAGTATGGCATCAGGCCGCTCTTTTTCTATAATGGCAGTAACGATGGCGGGCGTGAGAGGCTCCAGATAAGTTGCATCCGCCAAATCCCTGTCAGTCATAATCGTCGCAGGATTCGAATTCACCAGAATAATTCGATAGCCTTCTTCTCGGAGCGCCCTGCAGGCCTGTGTACCAGAGTAATCAAATTCGCAAGCTTGCCCAATCACAATAGGACCTGCCCCAAGGATGAGAATGGATTTTAAGTCAGTTCTTTTTGGCATGGGCATCCATCATGGACGTAAATTCTTGAAACAAATATCTCGAATCGTGGGGTCCTGGGCTGGCCTCAGGATGATATTGTACTGAAAAGGCAGGGATGTGGGTACAGCTAAAACCTTCAAGAGTGGAATCGTTCAAATTAATATGGGTTACCTTAATCACATCTGGAAGGCTTTCTGGGTCCACAGCAAAACCATGATTTTGACTGGTGATCTCCACCTTGCCGGTTATCTGGTTTTTTACAGGATGATTCCCACCCCGATGACCAAATTTCAACTTGTAAGTTTTGGCACCCAGGGCAAGGGAGAGAATCTGATGACCGAGGCATATTCCGAAAATTGGTTTTTTACCGGCCAACGATTTCACTGTTTCAATTGCATAGTCAACAGGTTCCGGATCTCCAGGACCATTAGAAAGAAAGATGCCATCAGGTTTCAAGGCAAGGATATCGGCTGCCGCTGTTTTTGCCGGGACAATGATGACATCACAACCATGCGCAACAAGCTGTCTAATAATGTTATGCTTGATTCCGAAATCAATTGCTACAACACGATAAGAAGCGTTACGCTGCCGGGGCCAGTGCCATTGTGTTACACAGCTAACCTGTTTGACCAAGTCCTGACCAGCCATCGAAGGGACGTTTGAAAGCGTTTTTCGAAGCGCATCCAGATCGTCGATTTCACTGCTGATGATTCCGTTCATGGATCCTTCGTCACGTAGGATTCGGGTCAAGGCTCGCGTATCAATACCTTGAATGCCAACAATCCCTGATTGTTTTAAATATTCATCTAGACTCTGGGTTGAGCGGTAATTGGATGCGATAGGGCTGGCCTCGCGGACAATAAATCCCTGAACTTGAATTTTATTACTTTCAACATCCTCAGGGTTTACCCCATAGTTGCCAATTTGAGGAGTGGTCATGGTAACAATTTGACCACAGTAAGAGGGGTCAGTCAGAATTTCCTGATAGCCAGTCATACTGGTATTAAAACAGACTTCACCACCGGTGGTACCGATAGCGCCAAAAGAAGATCCTTTTAGGTGGTGTCCGTTTTCCAGAAGCAGGATGGCGGGCTTGTTCATTAAAGCCTAATGTCACTTTTACAGCAGGATGTGCAACCCAAAAAAAATTAAAATGAAAATTTATTGGACTAATTAGAACTTGTCCATTGCATACCTGGAAAATAGGTGACCATATGTTGTGCTTTTACATGGATGAAGAGCAACTCAACCTTATTATGAGGGGTAAATAAATTCAGGGAAGAAAGATTATATGAAAATATATCTAGAAACCGAACGAATGATCCTGCGAGAATTTACTCAGGATGATGTGGACTTGCTTGTGAATCTGGATTCAGATCCTGAGGTCACTCGCTATATCAACGGTGGTAAACCCACTGCAAAAGAATACATCGTTGAACAAGTCATGCCAAGAATACTTAATTATTATATAACAAATTCGCAATTGGGGATATGGGCTGCCTTAGACAAAAAGGATTTAACCTTTATGGGTTGGTTTCATTTTCGGCCCTACCATCTGGACCCCAATGAAATCGAATTAGGGTATCGCTTCAAACGCCAATATTGGGGTTGCGGATTGGCCAGCGAGGGATCCAAAGCGCTGATTCAGAAGGGTTTTGAGGAGCTGGACCTGGACGTGATTGTTGCCATTGCTGATCCTGAACAGGGCGCATCTCGAAGAGTGATGGAAAAAGTTGGCCTGACTTATGAAAAGGAATATGCGGAAACGGATGGCTTTATCGTCGTTAAATACCGCTTAGAGCGAGAAAAATATTTGGAACAACATGAGGAAACCAGCTAGAATGTCAATCTTCAACGACAGACTTCACCGGGAATCAAAAACGGTGGAAGCAATGATTGCTATTTATTGTCAGCATCACCACCGCTTAAAAGTCATGGATTGTCCTGAATGTTCCGAATTGCAGAATTATGCGATCGACCGTCTCCAGCATTGCCCTTTTCACGAGGGGAAGACTTCATGCAAAAATTGCCCGATTCACTGTTACAAACCCGGGATCAAGGATGACGTGAAAAGGGTTATGCGCTATGCAGGTCCTCGGATGATGTTAAGACATCCCATTTTAACGGTCTTCCATTTCATCGATGATCGTAGAAAGGAGCCTTTGGTGGTTCCTCAAAGCGGAACTTCGAGTACGACCCTGGAAACTGATTGTCCAGGTCCAAGCGCTACAAAAAGAAATCGATAAGTCAGTATAGATGGGGGGGTGGGCCACCCAGGAGAGTCGAACTCCTGACCTACGCTTTACGATTGCGTTGCTCTACCAACTGAGCTAGGGT
>JABMOT010000272.1 GCA_013202385.1 Fidelibacterota bacterium | reverse complement strand
GTCAGATCCTCTCCTGCCCAGGCGTTGATCTTAAGGTCGCCTGCCACATCCAACTTTGCATCGGGGGTTGCGTCTCCAATCCCCACATTTCCACTAACGCCATCAAATGTGATTATTCGACCGGCCCCATCGTAGCTATAGATACTCAGATCATCCATATCATTGTCAAATCCAAATAAGGCTTTTGCAACGCCACCTGTTTTAAATTGTAGAAAAGCTTCATGCGTTGTGTTCGTCCGCTCGAGGGTGGCGCGCAATGATGCATTTTCTGCAAGTATGTGTAGCAGCGAAAGTGGGTTTTCGATGCCAATTCCAACAGATCCGTTGGTTTTTATCGTCATCAGGGGCTTAAAAAGAGCAGAGGACCCTGAAGCATTGTTGCCAGTTCCAATAGAAAATTTTCTGTCTCCTGTCCCATAACCCGTGCTTGAAAAGCCATGGCTATAACCATTTTGGCTGAAGGTACCCATGAGCAGTGAATTGTGATCCCAACCCTCAAAAATACCAGCAGTATTTGAAGTCGTTCCAGGGAACATCGCCATTTTAACACCACCAACTTCACCAAAATCTAATGGAAAGTCTGGGTTAGCTGTACCGAAGCCAACATTACCAGTTTGGGGAACAACATTATCGACTCCACTCAGACCAGCCATGATAGCATATGGGGATAAAATTAATTTGGTCCGGGGATTGAGCTCACCATTGCCATCAATCTCAAGGCTTAACCAGTATTGATTGTTAAAGTCAAGTCCTTCCATGGAGGTTGCATCTCCCAAGACCGTACTAAAAACACCATTCAACACTTCAAGAGTTTGCAGCTCTAACCAGGATGAGCTTCCGCCACTTTCCCCTAGATAGAGCCGAAAAGTAAAGCTGTATTGGCCATCAGGGAGAGATTGACCCAGATTGTCCCTCGCAACACCTTGAATGCTAAGATTTTGTCCAAAAAGGCTGGCTGTAATAACTAGAAGAACAAAAATAAGTTTAACACATAAATTCCGCATGAGCTGTCCCCTCAAATAGTTAGTGATTATTAAATATCATTCGCATCAAATAATGTGCCTCCTCTGGACGATTTAATAGATTGATTACATTGTTCTTATGGAGATAATTGTTGTCATCTTTCCAGGGTATTAAAATTACTCTATTTACATGCTTAAAGCATTTAGAAATAAAAGCATTCATTTTTGCAGTTTAGTAAAACAATAAAAATATGATTCAATTCTTGTCGTCATCTGCGGGTGTTTTAGGACATTATTTCAAATTGACGGACAGAAAGGTAATTTTTTGAGAATGGGGTTCTATCCATTGGATAGCTAGAATATCCCAAGTCCTCAAGCTGTTGCAAAGGCGAACACGATTATTTTATGAGAAATACTATTCAGCAGTTATTTGCTGTATTCCAGATATTGAACAAGATGCATCTGATATTCATTTGTATGTTGACGCGCAATTTTACAGCTATTGGCTGGATTCCCCCTGAAACTGGAAAAATGATATGACTCAAATAAAAATAACCCATACCAGAAAACCCCGCAAAGAGCAGGGTTTTCTGGTATGGGTTATTTTTTCAATGATAGTCTCGGCCATGACAAGCATGTGCTCATCTAAGGCCAGGATTCATTCGTAGCGCAGTGATTTGACAGGGTTGGCGACGGCCGCCTGGAATGACTGCAATGAGACCGTAATAATCGCTATTACGACTGCTAAAACCGAAGCTGCCAAAAAGATAAAGAGGCTTACATCCACACGATAAGCGAAATTTGCCAGCCATTCCTGCATTGCATAATATGATATGGGCACAGCTATCAGTATGGAAATCACCACCATCTTTAAAGTATCCCTGGAAAGCATGACCAGAATATTTGCCACTGAAGCGCCAAGAACCTTCCGGATACCGATTTCTTTGGTCCGTCTTTCAGCTGTATAAGCCGCCAGACCCAACAATCCAAGACAAGCGATAAAGATTGCCAACGCCGCAAACATCATGATGATGTTAGCTGCTGCCTGTTCAGAACGAAACAGCCCCTGGTACATCTCATCGAAATGATCATACTCCAGGGCTTGATCACCGGCATACTGTTTCCAGGTTTTTTCGATATGAGCCAGACTTGAAGTC
>JABMOT010000271.1 GCA_013202385.1 Fidelibacterota bacterium | reverse complement strand
TGAGGGCACTGTGACCGGGACGGGCGCTTCGGTACAATTTTGATGTCTACGCCATCAAAATCACTCAGCGACCTTAGTTCGGGCAGGTGACTGGGGAGGGTTCAGGATGACGCTCCGGGAACAAAATATCGGTGCCCGAAATATTTTCTGCTCAGCTCTTCAGAACCTCACAGATTTTTTCAATATCTCCATCCTCAATGTAGGGGTGCATGGGCAGGCTGAAGATACGCTTACTTGTGGCTTCACTCACGGGAAAATCGCCAGCCTTATTGGGTAAATGTGCGAAGGCCGTTTGCTGATGCAGTGGTATAGGATAATACACTGCCGATGGAATGCCAGCATCCTTGAGCTTCGCCTGCATTGCAGAGCGTTCTGCAGGATCCCTGGCCAATACTGAGTACTGAGCCCAGCTGCTGGTGTATCCGTCCGGGATATCTGGAGTGACTACGACATCAGCCAGCAGGGCATGATATTTACTTGCCGCAGCATTGCGTAGTTTGACTTCCGTTGGGAAAAGCGTGAATTTCTCCAATATGACCGCTGCCTGGAGGGTATCCATACGACCATTGATGCCAATGCGGACATTGTCGTACTTATCGTCCCCTTGTCCGTGAACACGGATTGAAACAAGCTTTTCATACATATCATCATCATTGGTGAAGATAGCCCCACCATCACCGTAGCAACCAAGGGGTTTAGCAGGAAAAAACGAAGTCCCTGCCACATCCCCAAAACTGCCGGCCAGTTTGTCACCGATCTGACCACCAAATCCCTGGGCCGCATCTTCCAGAATTTTTATGTCATACTTCTTTCCGATGGCCTCAATTGCTGCATAGTCGGCGGGTAGCCCGAATAAATCTACTGGAATAATGACCTTGGGAGTGAGCTGACCAGCAGCCACGATTTTGGTGATGGCTACATCAAGCAGGACAGGATCAATATTATAGGTTTTGGGGTCAATATCGACAAATATGGGGGTGGCACCGAGGAGTTGAATGACTTCTGCCGTGGCGATAAAGGTAAATGGTGTTGTGAATACGGCATCGCCGGGACCAACACCCCAGGCCAGGAGCGGCATGAGCAGAGCGTCTGTCCCGGATGAACAGCTGACACAATATTTGACGCCTACATAGTCGGCAAGTTGGGCTTCCATCTCCGTGATTTCAGGTCCCATGACGTATTTACCATGTGCTAAAACCGTCTGGATTCTTTTATCTAAAGCATCCTTAATCAAACTCTGTTGTTTTGCCAAATCGATAAACTGCATTCAGACTGCCCTCACTCCTGGATAAAAAAATTATTTGAACTGTCAAAATTTCTACTCTTCTGGCGAAGCAAAGTTCACTCCAGATATTCTGCTGATGCGAAAATAAAGCAGATTCGCTGGAATCCAATCTTCCGCTTTTGAGATTGCGATTTATCACACCCAGGTTTGAGCTGATAGTAAACGTGATTCATTATTTTGATTAGGAGCACATCGAGCTATTTTTACTACCTAACGAGAGAAGATCATAGAGGGTGCAATGAATTTATCCATAAGAACGCTGGCGCTTGTATCAATATCATTGTTTATATGGTCTTGCGGGTCAATTGCGCCCCGACAAGTCGAGCCTGAGGATATCAATCGCAGTCCCAAACCGCAGTGGTTGATTAATCACCCCGTTGATCCCAATTACTACCTTGGAATTGGGTCGGCCTCCAAAAATCTATCGGATGCTGAAGCGCAGAAAAGTGCTCAGGATATGGCCCTGGCGGATATGGCATCCCAGATCACTGTAAAAATCAGCAGTGACATTGTAACGACTCTGATTGAAAAGGGTGGAATTACAGAGGATGAATACCTGGCCACAGCCAGATCACAAGCCGTGGCGGATCTTGAGGGCCATGAGTTGCTTGATACCTGGCAGGATCAATTTCATCATTATGCCTATTACAGGCTATCCAAGGCAAAGTATGCAGCCAACCAGGCCAGGAAACGCCAGGCAGCCCTATTGCTAGCTTCAGATTTTCTTAACACAGCTGAGCGTGCTGCAGCGCAAAATAATTTTTCGGAAAGTTTCAACGCCACGATTCAAGCCTTCTTGCCCCTGATCCCCTATTTCAATGAGGCTCTGGAAGTTGAATTCAAGGGAGAGCGGGTGATTCTGAGCAATGCTGTGAATGCCAGTTTACAAGCGACGCTGGGCACGATCATCCTTAAGCCCTCTGCGTCAAATGTGAATGGCAGACTGGGCAAGCCCATCACAGAAACGCTGGGTGTCAGCGCTACAGGAGGAAATGGCGAGCCTCTGGCCAGACTCCCGCTGAGAATTCAATTCAAAAAGGGTGCAGGGGATCTGAATGAATCTGTGACCACAGATAGCCGCGGTTATGGGCAAATTCAGGTGAACTCCATTCAATCGGCAGCAAAACTCCAAACTATTGGGATTTCTGTTGATTTGAGTGAACTCATATCGGCGGATCTCTC
>JABMOT010000024.1 GCA_013202385.1 Fidelibacterota bacterium | reverse complement strand
CGTGGAGATTTATCATGGCCGTATCATAACATTTTGCACCCTTCGGTGCCAGTTCGGATTTGGAGGGAAGATTAACTTTCTAATGCTTGTTGGCAGGGCTATGATTTCAAACCAGTTAATCTTTAAGTAAAGCTGGAATTACGATATCCGTACGCTCTAAAAGACCTCTGTGATAATCATAAACCTTGCTGCTGATTTTAGCCCCAATCTTCTGTGCGGTCTCATGACTTTCGTATCCTCTGGTGAGAATCACCAAAACATACGGGGAAGTATCAGGTGGAAATACAAGTGCGGCATCATGGGCAATGCCAGTGATGGATCCGGTTTTATGTGCGACAGTAACAGCTTCAGGCAGACCCGCTGGAATCATTGAGTTGTAATGCTGTCGCTTAAGAATCTCAATCATTTCCTGCCGCGACGAATCCGCCACAAGTTCGGATCGATAGACGGCTTCCATGACCTTCATCATGCCATATGCTGAGGTCATATTATTTAAACCCAGTTTATAGGCTTTCAAATCTTCAACACCCCGTATCACCAGAACACCATCAGCTTTAATGAGCTGCATGGTTTTGCCAATAGAGTCTGCTCCAGTATGTTCCATAAGAATATTGGTGGCAAGATTACTGCTTGAAGTAATCATTTGCTCAATTACATCGTAATAGGGTAGATCACTTCCAATATAGGGGAACAGTATCTCATCTTTTTCCGATTGGATGGGAAGGCTAAATAAACTTCCGTCGACAAGGCTGCTGAAATTATTTGAAATACGGATATTCTTATTCAGATCGATTACACCCTGATCTCTCATTTTAAACAATTGAAACATGACAGGCGTTTTCATTGTACTGGCTGCATGGAAAAGCTCATGGGCATTGTAGGCCAGAATCTCTCCCGTCTCCAGATTCATGTATGCGATCCCAACTTCGTGAGGAACTATAGGACCAGAATCGGGCTTTGCGCCGCTGCAGGAAACCAGAGTTGCAATAATTATTGTGCCCAAAATTGGTAGCCAGAGTGTTTTCATGGGTTGATCTTTCTATTCAGGGTCGACACCATTCACGGTGAAGACATTTTTACCAAAATAATTTTCCAGCTCTTTACGCAGGATGGTTCCGTCAGGAGTATAATGAGTAGCGAGCCGCATAAAATATTTGGGGTAATAATCGTATTCCACGGCTTCAATAAAGCGTTGGGCCTCAATAATTTCATCACGATTGACACGGCTGAACTCATCATAATAGTATCGGTTGGCACTGGCAGTTTTCGCCAGAGAGGAAGTAAAAGATTTCCAGATCAAGTGATTGTCTTCATCATAACGTAATTCAACAGAATGAACAAGGTTGCCGTCCTTATCAACTGCTGTTTCTTCAACAACCTGTCCTATTTCGTTATAGCGATACGAAGAAATGTAAACAGGTTTGCCCTGTGAATCCAATTGGGCAGATTTTAATAAACGCCCATCTCGGTAGGCATTCCTCTTTTCCCAGGCGGTTTCTCCGCTAGAATTGGCCGAGAGAATTTGGATGGTTTCTCCCTGGGAATTTAAGCGTTGGGTAATTCGAGAAGTTAGCTCACCTCGTAGTGACATCCCAGGCTTGCGGTCTGCGGAATCAGTCGGTGCATAGGTCGAGCTCAATATCCCCAGGGTTTCGTGATCATAAGATACTTCCTTGTAAATAGATCCATCTTTTTTTCGATTAATTTCGTGAGTCAAGCGACCTTTTTCATCGAAGAAAATTTCCCAATTAAGAAGTCCATCGTCGGTAAACCGAACCTGCGAATCAAGGTGTTCATTCGGTCCATACTTCGATTCTATCCTGAAGTAATCGATTGATTTGAATCGGGAGTGTCTCGCAGTATCACCAGCGGGTCGGAGCAGCCAGCTCTCAGTCAATTCAGACTGACTGTCATAAAAGAGCTTCTGATTGATACCTCCACCGCGGTAAAACACCCAGGTTCCATCGAAGGAATCAGGTGCTGCAAAGCGTTCAGAAAATGCCGGCAAATTGAAGGTGTCATAAAAACGAGTGATGGCTGAGGCGAAGGTGTCCGGTAATGCAGTAAGCTCCTCTCTAATAACTCTGCGATCATCATCTCTGAACCATGTATGGAGCCATTTGGGCTTGGCAGAAACATCGTAGGTCACTTCTTTGGCCAAACCTCCTCTGCTATCATAGGTGACGACCGATGCTGGAATGGGAACCCCTCCCAGACTGGCGTAAATAGTATCGCTTAATGGTCGGCTAAGCGAATCAAGAATGCTGCGTTTAAATACGGCACCGCTTTTTGGTAATCGATACTCCAGATACTGAAACCCAAGCGAGTCACTGACTGTTTGAGAAACAAAGGGGTCGCGGTGACTAAATCTGTTGATCTGATCAATCCGTTGTGGTTGAGCCGGATGTTGCCAGGATCTGACGGATTGCCGAAAAAGTTCAAGATCACCGAGATAAGCAAAAAGGAAACGGTTTTTGATACTGAAGTTACTACGCTCCACAGCACCAGCCTGGTCATAAACAAGATCGATTGACCATGCAGGTGTACCGTCATCGAGTAAATGAGATATTCGTTGGATTGCCTGTGATGAATTAATTTCATAACTATAAGGTCCCCGATTCTCTTCATAGCGGACCTGTCTGACCAAATTTCCATTCAGCGAGTAAGTGTTTTGGAAGTCGAGCTTATCGGAATCAGCCTTAAATGTCTCAGAATACAGGAGGGAGTCATTGCTATCGAATATCAAACGCATACGCCGATTACCCTTGCGATCAAACAGGAAGAATTCCCGACTGAGCAATTCCCCGGCTCCACCAAACCAGGATCTCTGGCTTAATTGACCCTGCTGCTTATAGCTTAAAAAATGGAGAACCAAACGGTGGAATGGTTCTGAAAAATAATAGCCCCCAATGAGCTCTTCTCCTGCATAAACCAGAGAATCACTTCTTAATGGAGCGCCATTAAGACCCAGATAAATAACGGATTTTAGCAACCCGCGTTCATCAAAAGATCTTTCCAGCGCAGGTCGGCCATTCTTATAGAAAACGATTTCATTTCCGCTGGCTCCTTTGTATTCGATCTTATCGGTCCAGTAAGTCCTCGATTTGTTGAACATACGGCGAATTGGCCTGAGCTTTTCACGGATATGGAGATCAGATAGGTAGCAACTGTTGAAAACCAGAACCAGGCTGAGAGAAATTAAAGCGAGAAATCTTTTTGGTGGAAAACTCAATGATCCCTCTTATTGATCCATCGATAAAAAGTCAGCAAAAGCACTACAATACCGCCCAGGATATAAAGTCCACCAGGAAAGACCAAATCAAACATAATCAGTCATCCATAAGCATTTTCGGCTTGAGCATGCGGCTGATATTTTCCAGCGCTCCATCGGTTTTAGCTGGCTCTAAATCCAAAATTTTGGCTATCAGGGGATAAATATTCACATTTTCTACTGTTGGATGGACATAGCCATGTTTGAAAGCAGGGCCAGTGGCATAGAAAATGGCATGCATATCCTTATATTTCGGATCATATCCATGGGTCCCACCCACAAAGTTTTCAGGGTATTCGCGGGAATGCCAGCCAATACTCCAGTGGAGATCAGCTGTAACCACGAAATCCATGACCCGTGGGTTCAGTCCATAATGGAGTCGTTCGGGAAGGCTATCCTTTTTCCAGACTTGCAAATGGGGGGTATTTTTAAGATATAAATATATGGAATCACTAAATCCTTCTTTGGCATCTAACATCCAGAACGGGTTGCCCCCAAGTGCAGTATCCAGCCAGGTGGTCTGGATATAATCTTCGAAATAAATGACCTTATCCCCGGATATCCGAGTCATGCCATGATCAGCAGTAATAATTACATTTACCTGGTCCGCGATGGGTAATTGTGAGAGCTTTTTCAGGAAATCTCCGATCAACGCATCGAGGTATTCCAATTTTTCTACTGTTTCCTGGCTTTCTGGACTGAAACGATGGCTTACTTCATCAGGCTCAGGATAATACCAGGTAATCAGGCGAGGTCGATCTTTTTCAGGAAGCTGGAGCCAGGCGATGACGGTGTCAACACGCGCTTCATAGGGAAACCGTTGATCGTATTTTTTCCAACGGCTTGGCTGCGTATTATTAATG
>JABMOT010000270.1 GCA_013202385.1 Fidelibacterota bacterium | reverse complement strand
GAACAGGAGTTAATTTTGGCTTCGCAATTAATTTTTTATAATCAGTACTGATCGGCTGCACTTCATGGTTCCGATCCAAAATCGGTCGAGGCCAAACAATTCTACTGGAGTTGAATTGAATTGGGATCATTATATAGCAAGCTTATTATTCATTATCATTTTCAAATTGGGACATTAATCTAATAATTTTTTAATCGCTCACAATCGATAGTTCATGTCATTTTCACTGGGACTTTGGGCGGGAATAAATTCTACCAGGTTACGCTCATACCGGTACAATTCAGACCACTCCCAATTCCCAATAAAGCCACATGATTTCCACTTGCTAATCTGCCAGCTTCCTCTGCCATTTTTAAGGTAATGGGCAGGGCGGCAGGGCCAATGTTTCCTAATGTCTGTACATTAAGGAAGACTTTTTCGATTGAGATTTCCAGGGCTTCGGTGAGCATTTCGATATGAGGAATACTTACCTGGTGGGGTATATAGAGATCAATCTTATCGTCACTCCAGTTGGCTAGCTTTTGTGTCGTCAATTCCCAGGCCTCAATTGCCAGACCCACGCCAGCCACCAACAGCTCGTGGGGATAAGATATTCCCCCATCACGCTGCCCGACGCAAAGCCGATTGTAAGCCGTGGCCGCCATACTGACTGAACCATTAATCAGATGACCGGACTTAGAGTTATCCTTATGGGTGAGAAGCATAGCTACAGCGCCAGATCCTAGAGTGAGGGTGGCAAAATTTTCGCGAAAGCTTTCCATTGTTAGATCAGGATGCTGCAATTTTTTGATGGTAGCTTCGATGGGCTCTCGTGAACTTTCACCATTTACTACCAGACCATATTTTATCATCCCGGCTTCTATCATCATCATGATCTCAGCCATGCCATCCACAAAGCCCAGACAGGCATTGCCAATATCAAAGTTGCGACAGAAGGGTGACAATTCAAGGTTCCCATGGACCAGACAAGCAGCTGAAGGCTCGATAAAATCTTTGCTCACAGAAGTATTAATGATGCAACCAATATCCTCGGGATCAATTCCGGATTCCTCAATCACCCTTTTTGCAGCAATAGTAGCTACTTCACTGGGCGCTGTGCCAGTATCCCAGAATCGCCTTTCTGATATGCCCGTCAGTCGTTCTAGGTTTCCCAGTTGAATTCCAAATTTTTGCAGAGTGGTAGAAATTTGCTCTTCTAAACTGAGCGAAGTAATGATATGGGGTGGCAATTCATAGGCTATTGCTTCAATGACTACATTGCTCGACATTAATATGATCCCTTATAAATTTTCAAATGAGTGAACTGAGTGGCAAAAAGAGCAAGTACAGGATGCGATTCAGAATTTATCCTCAATAACTCAATCAAGTTAAACGAGAATCAGGGTCAACCAAATTAAGATGCTGGAAGTTGGAGTTGGATAAAACATGATGAGTTTTGAATTGTCGGTGGAAAAGACTGAATTGAGTTTGGGCTCTGATCGGTCATTTTAAACGATTTTTCCAGTCAGTTTAGGCGGTAAGCGAGGATTTCTGGCCAGGATTTATTCAAAATCGAACACACCTTTTTCGGTGAGTATCCGATCCTGCTCTAATGCATCTCCTTTTTTACATCTCAGCAAAAAGCTCTGCGGATTGAGGCGAATATAGGCGTATGAATTATCTGAGAAATATTTTCCAGTTAACTCTGAACGGAGACGCACTAATTGGCGGTTAGAAACTGCGCTAATTGACTGATAAACTTGAAAGTCGGTGGGAATCTGTGAAACGGAAATGGGAAAATACGAAAAAAAATGGAATCTCGTTTCATTTTTGAAAATCAGCTTTTTCTTCAATTAGCGCAATTCGAGCGCTCAATAGTTCTTAATGAGCAACTCTTTAAACTCCTTAGAGATGGGATTTTTCATATTGATACCTTGTTGTCTGACTACAGGGATCATCTCATACTGGGCAAATAGCGACCGCGCCTGGTCACAATCATCAATAGAGAGTAACCACCTGGCAGAGAGATTTCCAATCCTGTGCGCAAACCCGGCATGATCGAATGAGCCGAATCCGTAGTACTTATCACCTTTGAAGTATGGAGGATCGAGATAGAAGAAGTTTGCTGGACCATCATACTTCTCGAAGATCTTCTCATAACTCAAATTCTCAAGGATCGTACGATCTAGCCTTCCGTGAACTTTTCTCATGAGTGTAAGTCGTCAAAGTAATTCGGACAAGATCGCTTAAAAAATAAGAGACACTTT
>JABMOT010000269.1 GCA_013202385.1 Fidelibacterota bacterium | reverse complement strand
TTTTCATAAAGCCATTGAAGCATCCGATGACCTGCTAAATTCGGTTGAGAAATGGGCTGCCACCGCTCGCGGCATTGGGTCAAAAAATACCAATATTATTGAATTACTTATGGAACCCATGCGGTCAGCCCCCAATTCAATTGAGGCACAACTGACATTTGTCCGCTCCAATTGGAGCAATTATCTGGGCTCCCACCTAATGGATTTATTACGCGGATTGGATCAATTCGAAGAAGAAAATCGCTTCCGTGGCTTCGGACCTGGCGAGACCCAGGTACCCAGTTACTCCGGTGAACTGGATCAGGGCGAGTATTACAGCGCAGACAGCGACTGGATGCCCCGAGTCGTGATGATTGCCCGCAATTCCCTGGTCTGGCTTGATCAGCTTTCCAAAAAATATGAACGCCACATCAAGACCCTCAGTGATATTCCTGACCAGGAATTGGATCTACTGGCCCAGCAAGGTTTTACAGTTCTGTGGCTGATTGGACTCTGGAATCGTAGCGATATATCCAAAAAGATCAAACATTGGTGCGGCAATCCCGATGCCGAATCTTCAGCTTATTCGCTGAAAGAATATCAGATAGATCCTTCCATTGGGGGTCCCGATGCACTGGCTGATCTCAAACGCAGAGCCTGGGAACGGGGAATTCGCCTGGCCAGCGATATGGTCCCCAATCATACCGGGTTGGACTCTGCCTGGCTAAAAGAACATCCTGATTGGTATATAAGTAGTCCAGAATCACCTTTTCCGTCTTATCGTTTTGACGGAGGCGATTTGTCAAACGACCCAGAAATCAGTATTCACCTTGAAGACCACTATTACGATCGAAGCGATGCCGCAGTGGTATATAAAATGTATGATCATCGGAATGATAGCACCCGCTATGTCTATCACGGAAATGATGGCACTTCCATGCCCTGGAATGATACGGCCCAGCTCAATTATCTAAATCCAGAACTACGGGAGGCCATCATTCAAACCATCCTGGATGTAGCCCGGCAATTCAAGGTGATTCGTTTTGATGCAGCCATGACCTTGGCAAAAAAACATATCCAACGACTCTGGTTCCCAGAACCAGGCTCTGGTGGTGACATCCCTTCACGATCCACTGCTAGCATGAGTGGTGTTGATTTTGATGCTGCGATTCCCACTGAATTCTGGCGCGAGGTCGTTGAACGGGTCGCCCGGGAAGTCCCAGACACGCTTCTGCTGGCCGAAGCCTTCTGGATGATGGAAAGCTATTTTGTTCGAACCCTGGGGATGCATCGAGTTTACAACAGCGCCTTCATGAATATGCTGAAAATGGAAGAGAATCATAAATTCTTTGACATGCTCGCCAAAACGCTTGAATATGATCCCCGGATTTTGCAGCGTTTTGTGAATTTTCTTAGTAATCCAGATGAAGACACAGCCATCGCCCAATTTGGGAAAGGGGATAAATATTTTGGTGCGACTATTCTCATGGTTACCCTGCCCGGTCTCCCCATGTTCGCCCATGCCCAGATTGAAGGATTTGAAGAAAAATATGGAATGGAGTACCGCAGAGCATATTGGGACGAATCACCTGATGAAGCTTTGATGGAAAGACACAAACGCCAGATTTTTCCCCTGATGAAAAAACGCTATCTCTATGCTGGCGCCAGCAATTTCAGACTGTTCCCATTTATGAACTCAGCAGGGCATCGAGTCCATAGCGTGTTCGCTTATACCAATCATAGCGGAACTGAGCGCTCGCTTATCTTGGTGAATAATGCCTATGCCAGTCAGACTGGATGGGTTAAAACAGCGGTGCCATTCAATAGCAACCCCACTGGAGATCAGCCAAATCTGGTGACAGAGGATTTAATTCAAGGATTGTCATTTGATGTGGATGATAGTTATTACATCATTTTCCAGGAGCAGGGCTCTGGGTTATGGTTTATCCGCACCGTTCGGGAGATTAGAGAGCAGGGTCTCTATCTGGAGCTGTCAGGTTACGAGTCACAAATCTACCTTGGCTTTCAGCTGGTCAGTGGTACAGAGTCCAATCCGTGGTGGAATATTCATCAGGAGCTTGATGGAGCTGGCATTGCTGATTTCGCGCCTATGTTTAGAAAAATTGAATTGGAACCGGTCCACCACTTATTTGCGAGACTGATTCAATTTATTTCGCAAAATGATACCCTCCCTGATGAACAGGATTTGTTTAAAAAATTTGCACCTCTTTTCGAAGCTATGCTTGAGCTGGAAAATATCGCTTTGGATTATGAGGAGATGGAAGCTTTCGCTGCCAATTATGACACCCTTTTGCGGCGCTTAATGCGCCACTATCGGCAGCGGGGAACAAAGGAGATTCAGAAGTACATCCAAATGGCTGGCATTCTATACTTGGCCAGACAGATTTCCGCCACTCACTCTGAATTTACCAGCTCTACCATTCGTTACTATGAACTTGAATTACCCATTATGAAGATTAATGCAGGGCGTCAGGAAGTAAGCATACCTGCACTCCCCGTTATTCTGGAACTTGCTGATCAGGCCAGGGCCATGCTAGCCAGGGATCTCCAGGGCTTTTTTAGCTCGTTATTCAAGCAGTCTGCAGTCCAGGAATACTTTTTGGTCAATCAGACTGCTGATATCAAATGGTTTAATAAAGAACGCATGGACACTTTTCTCGAGTACTTCGAGCTGCTGTTTATTGAAGAATTGACTGCTGCAAAAATGGCTCTCATTCGAAATTCAGCACTTAAATCAAAATATCAACTTAGCCACTTTATTGAACGGCTGGTCCCGTAAATGACCAGCGCTGAATACCAGCATTCTCTTCCCTGTACGGCCACCGAGTGATTTTGAGCTCGGAAACTTCAAAATAGTGTTGAAGACTAAACCCGGATCAAGACATCCACTCAAGTCACTCGATCAGGGGTTAAAAATCGCCCGCTGCTGCCTCATCAATTCAAGCTGAACTCTCAATTCCTTAAAATTCGCTTTCGATTGGCAGTTGTCCGGGGTGATTAATGTCCCCCTTTTATTGAAAGAAATCATCTATATTGCCGGCTGATTTAAGATTTGCTCATTCCAGTCGACTCTCATGAAGCGGAGGATATAAATGAAAGCAATAAATTTTACCACACTAATAGTGCTGATGGCCAGCTTCCAAATATTTGGAGCCCCCCCTCCCGAGGAGGATATTTTCATCACAGCCGGTAGCACCCTTAATGACGATATTTCTACGACAGATGCTGACATCAACATTTTAGAAGGTGCCTGGGTTAAGGGAACCGTTCAATCCGTTAATGGTGACATCTATGTTGAGACAGGTGCCAGGGTGAAAAAAATTATCAATACGAATGGCGATGTTTTTATTGACGAAGCAGTCACTGTAGATCAAACAATCACACTCAACTCAGGATCATTACGTGTCAAACAAAACTCAGCCCTGAATGGTGATGTTATCACGGAAACAGGTGATATTCGCATTTCCGGTGCGACACTAAAAAAATCTATTACTACCCGAGATGGCAATATTATCCTCAAGGACAATACCTACGTCAAAGAAGACATCATCATTCTTGATCGAGGATCAGGCGCTAACCTTTCACCCTTGGATATTTATCTTGGCTCAGGAGTCTACATCAAAGGTGATGTCACAGCCGACAATTCAAATGATCAGGTCCTGCTTGAAATGTTTCAGGCTCAAGTAAAAGGCAGCATTAATCGCATCCAGGTTGTTACGGATGAGGATGGGGATCACGATGAAGATGATGATGAAGATGAAGAGGAAGACGAAGATGAAGATGAAGATAGAGGCGGTGGCCGAGGCCATGATTAAGCCAGTTTTTTTAACTGCCTAAAGTTTTCGCACAACCCTTCGTTAGCATTTTTTTGTTCCCAGCTCTCAGGGATAGGCAGAATCAAGGCCACCCAGTGATCGAGAATCGATCGTATCCGACCTTACCCATTCATCTCTAAACAAATAATTAGTACATTTAGCGCAATTAGCGGTTTCAGCTTCTACTTCAAACTCTCCAGAATTTCAGGCAGGATTGCAGCCAGTGGCTTATGCGCCACAAGGGGTAAACAAAAGCATCCAATCTCATATCCCCCTCTCTAAGTAATAATAACATAGGAAAATATAGGTTAAACACATCTCGAATTACAATAATATGGAGATAAATATCTAAATAATATCATTAATAAGGAGAAACTATTTTATATTTGTGACGATAAAATGGAGATAAAAGATGAAGCGACTTTTGTTTAAGGAATTGGTGAACTGGAAAAACAGCAACTTACGCAAGCCGCTTCTATTGCAAGGGGCACGCCAGGTTGGCAAAACTTTTCTGATCACTGAGTTTGGAAAAAGCGAATTTAAACATTATGTATATTTAAATTTTGAACAAACCCCTCACTTAAAATCATTATTTGCAGATGATCTATCACCCACACAAATCATTGAGAATATCGGTCTCTACAAAGGTGAGAAGATTGACCCAGAGGAGACCCTGATCATTTTTGATGAAATTCAAATAGCACCCCAGGCCATTACAAGTCTGAAGTATTTTTATGAACAGGCTCCTGAATATTATGTTATAGCAGCTGGCTCCTTATTGGGTGTGAGTGTTGGTAAAACGAGCAGTTTCCCAGTAGGAAAAGTTGCCTTTATGACGTTGTATCCAATGACATTTCATGAATATCTTCTCGCTTTTGATGAGGAACTCATCGCTAATTCCATTCTAAACATCAAGGAAATTATTTCTCTACCAGAGTTATTACACAGCAAGTTAATGAAGCTTTTCAAACTATATCTTTATCTGGGCGGCATGCCCGAGGTGGTTCAAGATTTTGTTAACCATGGGGATATCGCATCGGTCCGAAGAATTCAGAATGAAATATTGGAAGCCTATAGTCGAGATTTTTCTAAACATACAGATAAGGCTCAGGCAGTAAAAACCGCTGAACTTTGGTCTTCGATTCCGGCTCAGCTTGCCAGAGAAAATAAAAAATTCAAATATGGGGACGTACGAAAAGGTGGGCGCACAAGTTCATTTGAACAAACAATCCAATGGTTAAAAGGCGCCGGTCTTGTCAATGTGGTCTACAATATCAGTAAACCGGGTCTGCCGCTGGCAGGCTATGCCAATTATTCGATGTTTAAAATTTATCTCTTTGACACCGGATTACTGGGAGCCATGCTTAAAATAAATTCTGAGATAATTATTAAACCAACACAGATATTTGCAGAATATAATGGTGCATTTATTGAAAATGTTATTACCTCGGAGCTGGTTGCCGCAGGGGAGAAGGAATTATTTTATTGGACTTCCAAAAGTGATGCGGAAGTGGACTACCTGGTTGAAAACCGGAATGCCGTTTATCCAATCGAGGTAAAAAGTGGATCCAGTCGGAATCTAAGAAGTTTACGCAGTTACGCCGAAAAATATAACCCACGGCTCATTATTCGCTTATCGCCTCGCAATTTTATTCGAGACGGTCAATTCCTGAATATCCCGCTCTATGCTGCTTTTGCATTGAGAAACATTATTGGCAAGCAGATAGATTTATGATGAGATAGAATATTTAATCTAAAAAGACAGGAAATTGCTTGTGAATCGACCGATCTCCTGAACACCAAATATTTTAAAAGTGATCAAACGGCGAGCAGAAATGAGTGCTTTAGCCCTTTGCCAAGTCAACATCTCAACTAATCAGCGAAATGAGCGGCTACAGCTTTTACTTCAAGCTCATCATAATTTCAGGCAGGATAGCAGCAATCAGATTATCTGCGGCACGATTGAAAGCTTTATTAGCAGCATTGCTGTAACTCAAATCGATGCCCTTTACCCTGGAAAGAGAATTTTTGTAGATCTCAGCCCCGCTATTACGATCAATCACACTCAAACTCACATCGGCAAATGTTGTATACATCCCACTATAGACGGTGCCCTCCGATGCTGTCGCATTCAGAGTCATTTGCCAGTCTGCCTTTGCGGCGGAATCGACAAAATGAAATCCCTGCTGGATAAAATGATTTTTGAGTTTTGGCTCCACCTGCATTTGCTTCAATGCCTGTCCATTAAACATTTCCAGGGACTCCAGATAAATGGTCGGATTGCTCACAGCTATAATAATCTGGGTTGAGGCTAAGGGTATGCTATTGATAATACTTTTCAAGATAGGAGAGAGATCCGCCGATATGAGTTCACTCAAATCAACAGAAATCCCAATAGTTTGGAGTTTTGCTGCCGATTGAATGGAGTTCACCTGAATTTGCCCATAACCGCGGCT
>JABMOT010000268.1 GCA_013202385.1 Fidelibacterota bacterium | reverse complement strand
TTTATTGTCATTTTGGAGCACGACAGTCACTTCTGCACCGAGATATTTTTTGAGCAACTTGTTCTGATCCACCAGATCATAACGATAATTCTGCTCCAACACCTGCAGTTCTTGTTTTGAGCTGAGTTTGACAGATGATGGATTTAAAGTTTCAGCCACATTTTCTATTTCTATCTCAGAAACCCCGGCAGGAACTTGGCGTGAGAACTGCTCTTTTACCAGTGCTTCACCGTGATTGTAGATCGTGAGCTGGGGCTGGGCATGGATCAGGCTTGTGATAATCAGCAAACAGGCGAGAGTTCTTTGTTGACGGGACATGGATAAGCTCCTTGTGACTTGTTAGTTCATCAGAAATAAGTGATTAATATAACTATCTAAACCCGAGCTTCAATTCCCGCCATTAGATGGATCGAGAATTATAGCTCCCGGCCACGACATTTATCTCAATCATGCCCCTATCGTCGTCTTTATAAGAAAGGAAAGGCGACGAATATATTGAGCTCATATGTAAAACACTAAAAACGTTCAGTGGAGTAAGTCTTAAGTGTTCATCATTCTAGCACAAGTGACAGAGCATTGGTAATCGCCATCATTGGTGGTGGTCCAAGTGGGTTGACTGCAGCTCTACTCTTGGCTAAATGTGGTCATCAGGTCACCCTTTGTGAAAGCGCTAAAAATTTAGGTGGGCTATGGGCAGCCCGACTGAATGAGGGCAATTACTTTGAGAGTGAAAACTCATGCAAGGTATTTCAGTCCTCATACAAAACCACACCTGCCCTGTTCCGACTTATTGGAACCCGTTGGCAGGATCATTTTACTGCCCGCCATGATTTATCTCGGCACTGGTTAAGACCCTTTGTCGCTGATTGCACCTATGCAGACCTTCGGAGGTTCATTACGGCCCTCCTTATATATATCACCGGGATTAAGTCGTATAGATCTGAATCAGTGGAGCATTTTATGGCGCGAAAACACTTTAGTCAGAGTTGTCAGGAATGGATGCGAGCCACCGCTCTTGGTGGAATTACTGGAACGTTGCGGATGACGGTATGGGAACTTTTTCACAGGATAAAATTTAATCTGTCCTCACTTTTCGCAGAAAGTACAGATCTCTTATACTGGAATAAACAGCCCCCCAATTCCAGCGAGGGATTTATTCCCTTCTGGGAAGCTGCCCTGAAGGAGGTGGGTGTTCAGATAAAGCTAAACTGTGAAGTTGAATCCTTGACAAAAGCTTCTTCAGCTTCCTCCAACTCGCAAGTGAAGATAAGTTGCTTTGATGGAAGCCACTCCCTTGCCGATGCAATTGTTTTGGCAATGCCGTCCCCGGCACTTTCTCGCCTGTTAATAAATAGTCATCCTGCATGGACTGATGGCTGGGGCTTTCCAGGAGACCAAATACACACCGTTTTAACGGCCTTGAAATATGAACATCTCGGTATCTGTTGGGTTTTTGATGAACCGTTTAAAAATGACCTGCCGCTTGGGGGTCACGCAGTAAGATGTGGTTGGTATCCTATTCTGGTACAATACTCACAATATGAAAACAACCTCAAGCCTCCGGCAAAAACGGTGGTTATTGGATCAATCAGCCTGAATACTGAATTTAAACATCACCGCACGGGAACACTGGCCAGAGATCATGATCCAAAAGAATTGGCCAGTATACTTTGGGAAGATGAGCAAAGAGCAGATCCATTGCTTCCTGATCCCATATCGATAAATGTTTACGGCTTGTCTGCTGCTACCCAGATAGTCGATTTTGGACCTCTGGCTATAAAGAATGAGCACGCGCCACTCTATCTGGCTACCAGCCTAAATGGGAAAGCTCCCTATTTTACAGCTTCAGTGGAATCTGCCATTCTAGCTGGAAATGCCGCATCCAGAGCTTTGGACGAGAGCGTTTTACAACTACCGACTTGAGATCTCCAGCGAGAGCTCAAAACAGATTGCTAGTCATCTCGAGATTTTGAGTTAAAAACTTTTCCCTTAGACAGTGTAATGATGTCTTTATAGCTGTTAAAATTGATCGATTTATTGGCGATTCTGTCCAGGTCAGCGACGCTAACTTCTCCGCTTGAGTCACTCATACTTTCTATTTCTTCCAGATGCACGACATAAAGAATATTCTGGTTTTCGAAATATAGTTTATTCTTATTGTGAGCCAGGAAACTTCCCGAAACAGGGTTTCCTGCACTATGGACAATGCGAATATGATCATGCGATAATGGCGCTTCCATAACTGTGAGTGGCTGGTTTGACAATATGGGTGTCAGTGAATCAGAAAGGGAGTGAGTCAACGTGGTCATGACCAAGGATTTGTTGCTTTCCATGTTCAAGTTCAAGGCTTGATTTACATACGCGACGGTTTCTGCCTCATTGTCTTTAGTAATCAGGTTGATCGTTCCATCTGGAATGGCTTCGTCAATTATCGCTCCCAGGAGACCAAACATGATACCAGCAGGAATTTTACCTCTAGGTCCTTTCCAGTCTATAATAATGTCGCCGATATAGGTCATTTTAGAACGTTCGCTTAGATAAAAGCCGGTATTGGTGATGTCCAGATTAAGAAAGTTTTGTAAATAGGCAATTCTGGCGATGTGATTTTGTCCCAGAGGAAGTTTTGTAATGATATATCCATCAGTCTGACCCCTGTATGAGAATTTCCCCACCCAGATCTCGTTAAACAGCATGATGGCCTCTCGAGACACATCTTTTCCATTGTATAGAACAGTGAGCTTTCCTGCGACCAGCCCTTCATCAGCACCGAGATCAAAAACTTCAACCCGTCCAGAAGGGATGCAATTGCTCAGGCTGAGCAGGCCGAATAGAATAAATGCTTGTGAAAAGAATTTGGTTGATGTTTTGAGTAACGCCATCATGTGGATTCCCCCCCTGCGTTTGCTCTCTGATTCCAACTTTTAATGATGATTAAAAGTGTAAATAAATGAGTCTGGTTCTCAAGGGTTGTTTAAAATTATTTTAAGCACCGACCTTCTCCGTCACCCTTGTCGTATAGGATGATTGCTGAAACGAGGGTTGTGGCTCCAGACTTGTGTGTTTGATCGGGTTTTTTTCGGTAATAAGGATTTCTTCAAGATTTCCAGCAACTTCCAAAGCACCATTTCTGCCGGTATCATGAAAAATAACAGTTTCCTTGTTACGGTCTATCAAGCGAACCTCTATTCGAGATGTCATGCTTTCTTCAATTCGTCCCGTCATAAATCCGGATATGGGAGCTGCCAGAGCCGTTTTAGCGTCGCGCTGGACGAATATCTCCAGACGATGCCGGCTGTTTTCCATGACCAACTGGACCTGCAGTTTGTCAGCATGTGATCTGACAAGTTTGCTAAAATTATAGGTCGTAAATTGAATCAGGAGACCCTCAAACAAGAGGCCTGCAATAAATCCCACAAACGATCCTCCAAGCCATGGAATCTTGGCCACAGAGGCTTTTATAGATACGCCTTTTTTACTAAAGTGATTTGATTGGAGCCAGATATAGGCGCTTGGAAAGGATTCTCCCCAGTCCTTCTCAGTGTAACCCCGGCCATTTTTAAAATTTATGGGCTTATTATGAATATTGAGTTGCCCTTGAATGTTGTGATCCAGACTCAAGATGCCATGATAGCATTCCATAAAAGGGACAAAGGAAAAGGGACCCATTATGTTGGGGGAAATTAAGCTGGAAGGCCAGAGAGACTGTTCCGAAAAGATCAATTCGCCTTTTATGGTGGGTAAATCCAATTGGATTTTCGTGCCTGAAAAGAAATTGTCACCCAACTTTAACTCAAAGCATCCGGATTTTGTGGAAAAGTCAGCAACGTCAAATTTATGATATTCAGCAGTTAGCTTTTTACCATCCAGGACTTGAATAAAGCCCTG
>JABMOT010000267.1 GCA_013202385.1 Fidelibacterota bacterium | reverse complement strand
TTATTGTTGAAGCACCGGCACAAATACCTAAATACTGTTGCATCTCAGGTCCCTTTCGAATTACCATCATCTTGTTTGGGTGCGGATATAGAAATTAACGAAATCAATGGGTGCGAAGACCGCAAACAAAGGGAAAATTCTATATATATATGCTGCACTTCATATGGAGAAGGCAGACAAAAGACCACACCCCGTAATCGTACATAAAAAATGTTTGCACAATTATATTAAGTCATGAAAAAATCAAAAGAGCACAGAAACTGTCACATTTAATCTATTATATACAATAATTAGTTGCAAAAATTTAGACGCTTACGTTGCTGAAGCAAGTCTTAATGTATCGGGAAAATCTTAAACTGTATTTACACAACTTGATCAGACGTGAAATTGATCGGCTAGATTCAGAGCTCTACTCCTGGTGCTCTAAAATAATTATGCTGAAACCACCAAGAATAACTGCTTGAAAAGACATGGTAACAAGGAAACAGTCAGGTAAAAATTTGCGATAAATTTCAAAATTCTATGATCTCAAAACAAACACAGGTGTTCTGGTCACACCCAGAAAATCAGCAATATTCCCTCGATTTAAGTTAAATTCCGTAAACAACCAAAAAAAACTGATCCGAAACTTTTGGGAGTACCTATGGAAATCAAGTCTAAACATTTTTTCTTTCTATTTGCTATCCTCTTTATGGGTGCCGGCACCCTCCAGAGCAAAGTTGATGAGCAGGTGAAATATCATCTTGTTCGTCTTGATGATATGGGCATGTGCCATAGTGTGAATATGGCTATCAAGCAAATTATCGAGACTGGAATCCCTGTTTCCACTTCAGTCATGTTTGCCTGTCCCTGGTACCAGGAGGCTGTTGAAATACTCAAGCAACATCCTGAAGTGAGTGTTGGTATCCACCTGACGCTCAATGCAGAATGGAAAAATTATCGGTGGGGACCGATAATCGGGAGGGAGGCGGCTTCAAGTCTTGTGGATGAGAATGGATATTTTCTGCCTGCCCGCTCCATCTTGTTTTCCCGCAATCCAGAGGTTCCGCAGATAGAGCAAGAACTCCGGGCCCAAATTGAGCGAGCTATGGGCAGTGGCCTTAATATCGATTATGTAGACTACCATATGGGGGCAGCTGTTGAAACACTTGAATTAAGGGGAATTGTCGAAGACCTGGCAGCTGAACATGGATTGGCAATGGTCTATTATCTTGGCGAAAAATCATCCAGTGCCACTTATTTCCCAACATTTGATGCCAAACTTGACTCCCTGATAAGTAATGTCAATGCTATCGGGCCTGGCATTAACCTGCAGGTAGTGCATGTTGCTCTGGATACGGCTGAGATGAGAGCCCTGGAAGATTTGAATACTTTTGGGCTGAAAGAAATGAGCAAGCACCGCGTAAGTGAGTTGAATGCAATCATTTCACCCCGGTTCAGAAAAGCTCTCAAAGCAAACAAAATAAAATCGATTACTTATGCAGATCTGATAAAGATGGTAGGTTTGGAGAATATGAGTCGTCCAGAGTTGGAATAAATTTTATACTCACTCAATTCAGGCCTGATTTATAGTCTGGAATATGTGGGACTAGGTCGGGATGCAGAATGAGTCATTGGTTACAGGATACTGTATCAGTGTTTGGGCGGCAAATCAAAGAGTGATGTTCTCCCGCACATGAAAAATTAAAAAATTGCATTCTCAGACGATTGCAGGCAGATTGGATTCGTTGATTAATTAAACCCAGAGAAACCCTGTGAAAATTTTAAATATTGATCATAAAAAAAAAGTATTGGTGGTAGAGGATGACGAATCCATCGTTGATCTTCTGAGCATTCATCTTGAAGATCTTGATTTTGCGGTCGATACAGCCGGGCGCGGCGATCGGGGATTGGAATTAGCACAAACAAAAAGATATGATCTTATTATCTTGGATGTCATGCTCCCAGGTATGGACGGCATGGAAGTCTGTAAGCGTATTCGCATGGAAGATCGCAATACACCAATCATGATATTGACCTCTCGTTCTGAAGAGCTGGATAAGGTCCTCGGGTTGGAACTGGGTGCCGACGAATACATCACCAAGCCCTTTAGTATTCGAGAATTTATCGCTAGAGTAAAAGCTATATTTCGTCGGATGGAGGTTGATGCTGAAAGTTCTGCCGCGGCAACCCCACCCGCTTCCATTACCATTGAAGCTCTGTTTATTGATAGTGAAAAGCGGCGCGTCACCCTTGAAGGCAAGGCAATAGAGCTTACGGCCAAAGAGTTTGACCTGCTCTATCTTTTTGTAAACAATCCCGGAAAAGCCTATTCAAGACAGCAATTGCTGGACCGGATCTGGGGTTATCAATTCAGTGGTTACGAACACACCGTAAATTCGCATATCAATCGATTGCGGGCTAAAATCGAAAAAGA
>JABMOT010000266.1 GCA_013202385.1 Fidelibacterota bacterium | reverse complement strand
CTGAAGGATTGGGTGGGTCAAAATCCCTGCGAGGAATTTTGAAAAACCGTATTGTTGGAACGTCTATTTTCATGGCCAATATGGAAGCGCGATGGAAATTTTATAAAACTGTGATTGGTGGCCAGAATCTGTACCTGGCGCTCAATGGCTTTTCAGATTTTGGCCAGGTTTTGACGCCTTATGAAGTTGAGGGGCAAGCCTTACCGGTAGCCGCTGATGAAGGATTGCATCTTTCCTTTGGTGGTGGTTTAAGAATTGTTCTTAATGAAAATTTTATCATTGCAGTTGATTACGGAATGGCTTCAGATGAACAGGATGGAAATTCAGGACTGTACATAGGATTGGGATATCTGTACTAAACTGATCGAGAGTTAAAATAACCCTTACAAAGCGCGGATTCGAATCCGCGCTTTGTGTATTATGCCGTCGAAACAATTTCTAATCCGATGTCCTTAATCATTTTTAGGTCACTGCACGAACAAGACCTTTTTTGTCTGATAGGCGCCTTAATAGATGATCGATTCCATTTTGGATTTCATCGGTCTGAGTTACTTTAACTGCGCACACTATCTACAATTTTTTGAATACTATCTTGAATTTATGTAAGGGTAATTCGTTGGCTTAAATACTCCAGAATATCCTTTCCAATAACTCAAACCTGGGAGCGAAACATGATCAAATTCAGTAAGCAACAGCTCAAGATTCCAAAGATGAGCAAACCCGTTTATCTGGTCACCGGAGGGATGTCAAAATTTGACAGGGCCATACCGGAGAAAAGAACGGAGGAGCTGGTCATCGATGCCTTTTTGGAGGCAGCCGAATTTATCAAGAAAACCCCAGAAGAATTGAAAAGCTATATCCATAGCTGCTATTACGGCCATTTCGCCGATCACTTTGGCGCTCAACTGCTTGGAGAGGCCGTTATTCATGACCGTTTGGGTTTAGACCCGCTTGGAAATGTCGGGGTAAAAACGGGTGGTGCTACCGGCGGTTCGACCATCTGGGAGGCTTATAAAGCAGTGGCCTCTGGTTATTCTGACACTGTTTTAGCCATGGGTTGGGAGCGCATGGATGAGGTCCCAACAGATGAAGGAAATCATTATATCGCCTCAGCTGCAGATAAGGACTGGGAAACTCCCATGGGTCATATCTACACGGGCTACTACGCAGTTATGGCTCAGAAATACTGGCAGGTCTTTGGCAAGCAAGAAGAATCTTTCCGGAGAACCCTGGCTGAAATTGCAGTTAAAAATAAGGGCTACGCCCGCATGAATCCCCATGCACAAAGTCCCATGAAGATCACCGTTGAGGATGTGCTTAATTCGCCCATCGTTGCCCATCCACTAAGAGCTTTGGACTGCTGTCTGATGAGTGTAGGCGCTTCCTGTGTAATTCTTGCGGATGAGAAGACTGCTTATGAGCTAAGCGATAACCCACTATTGCTTTATACTTCGGCGGGATCGCATACATTGAGAGTCGCAGATCGCCGAGACATGGATATCCCGCTATTACCCAATGAGACGGCTGAACAATACAAAGATCTGGGTAAACGCTTCCCCGGTGGTGACCGCTATCCTGGCTTCACTGGATTTCTGGCCGCCCGCATGGCAGCCTATTATGCCTATGGTATGGCTGGCATCGTAGATCCCACCGAAGATTTAGATCTGGTTGAACTCCATGATGCCTTCACCATCAGTGATATTCAAACCTATGAAGATGTTGGCATTAGACCCTATGGCGAGGGGAGAACCTATGTGGAATCTGGTGACTGTTTTCATACGAACCCATTTACAGGTCTCCCTGGAAAGCTTCCTGCAAATCTATCAGGTGGACTGATTGGAAACATGCATGCTGTAGGTGCAACAGGCATTATGCAGGTCGTGGAAGTTGCTCAGCATATTTGGGGTCGCTGGGGCGAAATGCATAGCGACGAAGCCAAATGGAAACGCTTTAACCGAGTCAAGCCAGATGATTGGACTAATCTGCAGGTCGTAGGTGCCAAACGAGGGATGGCGATCAGTCATGCTGGTGTCGGTTCTCACGTCACAGCGACAATTCTCGTCCATCCAGATCATCAATTAAAAGGGAGGGCTTAAGATGAGCGACCAGAATAGAGGAACCGTGAAAGTGGAGAATGGTCGCTACCGAGTTTCTGGGAATTTCCATTATGCCTTTCCCAACGAGCCCATCAGAGACGAACAGGGCAAATTGCTCGGTGTTACCAATCCTGCCGATATTACCCATATCCATTCTTACGGTGGAGAAGCTCCATTTTTTGAAAATCTGAGCCAACAAAAACTTTTGGGAACGAAATGCGCCAATCCAAAATGCGACGCCCATCAGTCCATATTTATACCTTATCGCATTCATTGTCCAGATTGTCTGATGCGTAATGTAGAGGTTGATTTAACTGAATTGGCTCGAACAGGGGCAACTGTCCATACCTTCATGATCACAGAACGGACAGGTGCTTTTAACACACTTGAATTGCCGATACGTTTTGTGAATGTGGAATTTGAGGGCGTTTCTACTATCCTCATGGGTTATCTCTCAGTGGGAGAACCAAAGATAGGAATGCAGGTTGTTCCTATCTTTCAAACAAAGAATCCTACCTATACAATCATGGATCTTTCCTGGGTGCCGTCAGGAACAGCTGCTGAGGATTTACCTGCAGGATTTAGTTTTTAATCTTAGTCTTCGAAACTATTGGTGTAAAAAGAGACCGCTGAAAAGGGGTCTCTTTTTACATCTTATTCTTGAAGCTAGTGTTTAATTGAGGTGGAGGGGCTGGGGACACCTGCTTTTTCTTGGTATAGAAGGTGTTTAGCCTATTTTTGCTCCGATGAAAAATTTTAATCAGGAGTGGGCTCAGTGAATAGTTTTGTAGAATGGTGGCAGCATCTGCCAGCGCAAATGGATCCTGTAATTTTCAGTATTGGCAATTTCCCGTTACGTTGGTATGGGATGATGTACATTGCAGCCTTCGCTACGACGTATCTTATTGCAAAATATCGGATCAAAGACGAGAAATTGCCATATAGTCAGGATTTTCTCGCAGATGCCATCATGTATGCTATTGTTGGTGTAATTCTCGGTGGACGTTTGGGATATGT
>JABMOT010000265.1 GCA_013202385.1 Fidelibacterota bacterium | reverse complement strand
CAACTACGATCATGTTATATCGGCCACAGGCTATAACTATACACTCAAGCACATGAATTTCCTGGCTGATGAACTGAGAGAAACCCTGGAAATGAAAGCTGCAATGCCCAGGATTGATAAAAACTTTATGAGTTCCATGCGCGATTTGTACTTCATTGGACCTTCAACAGAAATGTTTTTTGGACCCCCCATGAAGTTCATGATCGGTTCACATTATGTCGCACCCAGACTTTCAAGAATTCTGGCGGGATGACCCAACTTTCCGTATCTGTTGAGCATTCCAGTGCGCTTGCCAGTTGGCTTAAAGTCACTGATGTGGCTCTGGTTCGCGAGGATCTGCTGCCTGATGGCGGTGGTAAAAAACGTCGTGGGTTGGAAAAGTTCGCTCAGGATTTAAGAAATGTTAGCGATATACATCTACTATCCTATGCTGGTTCTCATACTGCATTTAGTTTGAGTCAAATGCTTCCTGAGACCATAATACACTTATATGGAACCCACTATGGCGGTGGTGCTTACGAAAGCAGCATGGTTAACATTCTAAATCAACAGGCTAATGTCGTACAATCTATAGGATCTACCCTGCAGATGACCCGGCAATTCAAACGGAAGAAGCAACAAAAGCAACGCAATCATCATTTTATGAAAATAGGGGGTAGCCTTGGAACAGATCCAATAACGCGAGAAGCAGCCAGACTTGTCGTCGCCGAATTGGATAAAGACTTTCATCATTTTGTGGCTGTAGCTTCAGGAGATTTACTCAAAAATATTCTTGAGCAAACCCAAAATGCTACAGGGGTATTAACCCAACCGCCGGCAATACGAATATTGAAATATCTTACGCTTCGCAATTCCCGAGGAATGACTCGGAAATCTTTAGGGCAGCGCATGAGGATTATGGGTGAAATCTGCGACCTGACGGGATATCTGTGGGATCCAATTTTTATGGGATCTGTTTTTAGTTATTTAAAGCAGATGGACAGACTCCCCTCAAAATTGTGTATCTGGGTGACCTGTCCTTCAGGAATAGATTGGATAAAATAAAATACCCGTTTTCAACAGCGTTCCAAGTGAGCTGATTAAACAGGTTTTAAGGCGATCAAAGCATCCGGCAGAGCGAAGCGACTACTAAATTGCTTTGCTTTCAGTTTTGTTCAACGGAATTAAGTTTATTCCGAAATCTCAACGCCGCGCCAGAAGGCAATCCGATCTTGAATCGGCATGGCTGCATCTGAGGGTGTTGGATAGAACCAGGCTGCATCAGTGTTACTTTTCCCATCCACATCGATTGTATAGTAACTGGCAGTTCCCTTCCAGTGACAAATCGTATGAGTCTTGCTGTCCTTGAGAAATTCAGCTTTTACTGAATCGACGGGGAAATAATGATTCCCCTCAATTATGATTGTATCATTACTCTCTGCAATAACTTTGTCGTTCCATAGGGCTTTCAATTAATGCTCCTTTATTCAACCTGCTAAGCAGGGGTTAGATCTATAGGTTTAAAACAGTTAAGACTAAACCAACCCGAATCATCAAGCCACTGTTTGTCCAGATAGAAGCCAGACAGTTCCGCTAGAGATATAATTTCGGATTGTGAGTATTTATACGAATACTCGGTTAGAATATTTTCATTCTTTTTAAAGGGAATGGTCTTATCAAAATGATCAATATGAACTTCATGATCCTTCTCACTCACCAGATACATTTCTATCCGACCCTCTTCAACATTGTAAATGGCTTTGTGCCGAAAGTCGTCCAGTTTGAATTGACCACCTAGTTCAGCGTTGATTCGATCTAGCAGGTTCAGATTAAAGGCTGCCGTTATACCCATTTTATCATCGTAGGCAGGTTCAAGAATTTCAGCATCCTTGCGCAAATCCATGCCTAAGAGTAAACAATCATCGCCATTGATCTTTAGTCGAATATTCCCGAGGAAATCAGCAGCTTCTTTTCTCGTCAGATTCCCAATACTTGAGCCCAACCACATGATACAGTTCGAGCTATCATTGTTTTGTAAAATCTGCTCCAACCCAAACTCATATCGACCGGCAATAGCCTCTATCTTTAACTCAGGATAGCGCTGTTTAAGGTCTTTGGCAGAAGAGGCAAGCATTTCAGACGAGATGTCAATCGGCGAGTATTGAGTCTCATCGAAGCGAGACAAGGCTGCCTCCAGCAGAATGCGCGTCTTTGTGGAACTGCCACTTCCCAGCTCAACCAGATGGGTGTTTCTGGGGAGATTTTCGATTATTTCCCCGGATGATCGTTGGAGAATTTCTGTCTCTTTTCTGGTAAGATAGTACTCATCTAGATCGCAAATCTCTTCAAAAAGTTGAGATCCTTTTTCATCGTAAAAGTAGACAGAGGATAAGCGCTTTGGCGATGCCTGCATACCAGAGAGAACATCATTTGCGAAGCTCTCAGTAGGACTGATTTCAGGGTGTTGAGCTTTAATGACTACGGGTTGTGAAAGTGTTTCAGTCAATGGGTGGACTCCTGGGTAATTTGTAATCCTGCTGAGAGATAGCTGCGTTCAATAAAATCAAAGCCCCACTGTACAAGAAGCGCCAACACTGCCGCAGGGATGGCACCTTCCAAAATGAGACCAGTATCATCCAGTCGGATACCTGTGAGTATGGGTTGTCCATAACCACCTGCTCCGATCAAAGCGCCCAGGGTTGCAGTTCCAACATTGATAACGGCAGAGGTTTTTATGCCGGCAAGTATTGACCTGAGGGCCAGGGGCAGTTCAATAAGTCTTAAACGTGCTGAGGCTGGTAAACCCAGAGCCAAAGCCGACTCGCGAATATCCAGAGGCAGGCTGGTCAAACCGCTCAACGTATTTCGAACAATGGGGAGTAGACTATACAAAAACAAAGCAACCAGCGCGGGCGGTCCTCCGATCCCAAGCAGGGGAATCATAAAAACGAGAAGTGCCAACGAAGGAATGGTCTGAATCACTCCAACAATACTAAGGATGAATTGACCTGTGGTTGCATTTCGTGAACCCCAGATGCCCAGGGGT
>JABMOT010000264.1 GCA_013202385.1 Fidelibacterota bacterium | reverse complement strand
TTTGGCAGCCTGGGGTATTGAGGGGCGGGTTCCTTTTCTTGACAAGGAATTTATGGATGTGGCAATGCGTCTGAATCCCAAGGATAAGCTGATCAATTCTGAACGTATGGAAAAATGGATTCTCAGAAAAGCGTTTGAGAATTATTTGCCTGAGAGTGTTGCCTGGCGCCAGAAAGAACAATTCTCTGACGGAGTTGGCTATAGT
Source organism: Fidelibacterota bacterium (assembly GCA_013202385.1). GTDB lineage: Bacteria > Fidelibacterota > UBA8477 > UBA8477 > JABMPR01 > JABMPR01. Next base: position 6,708 of record JABMOT010000264.1, on the reverse strand, counting down.
TGGATTGATAGTTTGAAGGCACTTGTTGAAAAGGAAGTTACAGACCAGCAAATGGAAAACGCCAAATTTAAATTCCCCATTCATACACCGCAGAGTAAGGAAGAATATTACTATCGGAGCATCTTTGCTGAGCATTTTCCGTCAGATTCAGCGGCGAAATGTGTTCCCTCAGTCCCTTCAGTGGCCTGCAGTACACCAGAAGCGCTTGCCTGGGATGCTTCGTTTCAAAACCTGAATGATCCATCTGGCCGGGCAGTAAAAACCGTTCATGATGATGCCTATAAATAGGTCAAACCAATTTCCGGAGACATGAAACATCGACTAAATTGGTCTCATTGAACCCTTCATAACAGCGCTAAGACAAAAACGCGTGCGTCTTTGCGAAGGAGGGCGCGCCCGACTGCGGCAATCCCCAGAATTTCCTGCGAAAAAGAGGGATCACTTCGGTCGTTTCACTCGCTCGTGAAGACGGGCTCGGGTTAGACACGAAAAAACTTTTCTTCCAAAACTCATGGTTTTGTTTACCCTAGAAGCATGTGGTGGGATGACGACTTCAGCCTCGACGATGATGACAGCAAAACCTACTCCTTTAAGGAGATGGTTCTTGGTGTATACCCATTTGTAAAACCCTATAATCGGACCTTCTTCTTTGCTCTGGCCTGGGCTTTTCTGGGTGTCATCCTGGTGCTGGTTCAGCCTCTTATCTTAAAACATATTATTGATTCTGATATTCCGTCAGGGAATTTTAAAGCCCTGGCCTGGTCTGCTGGATTGTATCTCATCACCATGATTTTATCGGCAGTGTTTGGTTTTTACAGCAACTGGATGGCTCAGAAGGCCGGAATCTTTGCCGTAAACGACCTCAAGGTCTCACTGTTTTCCCACGCCCTTAAATTGGGACTGCCCTTTGCGGAATCCACATCTACAGGACAGCTGGTCAGTCGCATCGAATCGGACCCTCAAAGGATAATTGCAGTGACCTCCACCATGGCTCAGCGACTGCTCATGTCCGTGGGGATGATTATTGGTGCCTTCATCATTCTCGCGTCAGTCGATATGCGCTTTTTACTGATTACCCTGGCCATTTTCCCACTGGTAATATTTATCGCCTGGTTCTCGTTTCGATATTTCAGACCTTATTTTCGTAAAGATCGAGCCAATTTTTCTAAAATGACAGGCGTGTTAAGCGAATTTATCCGTTCGGCAAGTATCCTCCAGGTCTTTGATAGAACAGAATGGGCTCTGAATCGGGTACGTAAAGCTACGGAAACATTTAACAGCTTCAGTATCAAAATGAATCTGGTCAATTATGGTATCTTCCAGGGCTTGGGATTTATGGAAGTGGGGGCGACTGTTATTGTATTGCTGCTGGGTGTAGAGTGGGTGAATGATGGAACACTTACGGTTGGAGCTCTGGTTCTTTTTGCTCAGTACATTGCTCAAATCTATTGGCCCATCTTCATGTTTACCGAGCAGATATCCCAACTTCAATCTGCCGGAGGTGCGGCAGACCGTATTTTCTCTACCCTTGAAGATGAGCCTTATATAAGCACAAAACCAAACCCGGCCAACCTACCCGATGAAATCGAAAGCATTGTTTTTGAACACGTCAGCTTTGCTTATAGCGAAGAAAAAACAATCATCCACGATATGACTTTTGAAGTGAAAGGGAGTGATCAGGTTGCTTTTGTCGGTCCCACAGGTGGTGGAAAATCAACCATCATCAATTTGATTTGTCGTTTCAGGGACCCTCAGGAAGGTCGCATCCTGCTTAATGGGATTGATATTCGTGATTTCGATGTCGCAGAATATCGACGACGATTTGGTCTGGTTCTCCAGGATCTATTTCTTTTCCCTGCCCCAATTGAGGAAAATTTGCGTGCCTTTCGAAGTGAAGTGAGTCGCGTTGATCTGGAAGCTGCCGCTCAGCTCACAGACATTCATGAAAGTATTTTAAACCGACCGGAAGGTTACGAGACCATCCTCAAAGAGAGTGGGGAAGGCTTTTCATATGGCCAGAGACAGCTCATCGCCTTTGCCCGCGCTCTGGCAGTAAAGCCCCAGGTTCTGGTTCTAGATGAAGCCACCTCGTCTGTGGATCCAGGAACCGAGCTACGCATTCAAGCCACTATGAAAAAATTGACGGAAGGCCGGACCTCTTTTATTGTCGCTCATCGATTGAGCACCATTCGGCGCGCGACGATCATCATGTTTGTCCAAGCTGGTGAAATTAGAGAATCAGGCAGTCATGAACAACTCATGTCGCAAAAGGGTGCTTACTTTGACCTGTTATCTCACGTCGATCCTGAAAAGGAGCTGTTGTAATGTCCCTGCTCGGCTCAACCAAGCACGTACTCGGCTGGTTTGCTCCATACTGGCGTAATCGCTGGAAAGGGATTTCATGGGTTATGTTGGCAACAGTGGTAAGTATTGGCCTCAGTACAGCCTACCCCATCCTTTTCAAATACGTTATCGATGCCTTAACGGAGGGCAAGCCCGTTGCTGATGTCAAATTATTTGTTTGGCTGATATTTCTGATTGGTCTGGCACGAACGCTCACGCGATGGGTTTTGCCTGCCTCACGCTACATGATGAATCTGATACTCGGTATGGATATTAAGTTATTCCATTTTGGCAGTCTATTAAGAAAAGATCCGGCCTTCTATAATAGCTTTCGATCCGGTGACCTGATTACCCGCTTTTCTGATGATATTGATGGGGATGTGAAACTGGCCTGGTTTGGTAACTCTGGCATCATGCGACCCATAGAAGCTGGGTTCACTCTTCTGTTTTCCATCGCGGTCATGATGACCCTGCACTGGAAGTTGACTCTTTTAGCCGTGTCGCCACTGCCGCTCATTGTCTGGGCCATGAGCAAAACAGAGCATTTACAACACAAAGCCTATAAGAGAAGACAAGAAACCATTTCTCAGACCAATAATATTCTTGAGTCTGCTTTTTCCGGGATTCGCATTGTCATTGGCTTTGTCATGGAGCAAGCCCAGGAGAAGCTTTTCAAAACAAATATGGTTGAGCGTAAGATTGCCGAAGAGCGGGTGGTTTTTATTCGCTCGTTTCTGGAAAGCATTGGTAGCCTGATCAATCAGGTCGGTCTGGTGGTGATCTTATTTCTGGGTGGTTACTATGTCATTCAGGGAGAAATAACCATGGGCACCTTTTATGCTTTTATTGCGTATATGGGGGGAATTACAGAACCTATCTGGACCATATCCTGGTTTTTTGTTTCATTAAAAATGGCTGAATCTTCAGTGGATCGCCTTGAGGAGATCGAAAAATTTGAGAACAGACCTGTGTCTGTTGCCAAAGCAGAAACACCCATTCAGGAGCTCAACATTCAGGACTTGCACTTTCGTTTTTCAGGTGAAGATAGCGATGTGATCAGGGGTGTTGACTTCAAGATATATCCCGGTGAGAAAATCGGGATTGTCGGGGAGGTCGGTTCTGGAAAAACCATACTGTTAAAATTGATTTCAGGATGGTTAACTCCCAGCCAGGGTGCTGTATATCTTAATGGAAATCAACTCAGCGAACTGAGTGATTTTTCAAGAGCCGAAAATATCGCTTATGTTCCTCAGGAGATTGAACTCTTTTCCGGCAGTGTGTCTGAGAACATTGCCATGGGACGCGAAGCAAAACGACCTCTCGAGGACATCATCCGCTCTGCAGTTCTTGGAGATGAGCTTGACCCTGAAAAGCAACTGGAACAAGGCGGAATAGGATTGAGTGGGGGGCAGCGTGCCCGGGTTGCTCTGGCAAGAGCATTCTATGGGGATACTGTGATTTACATTTTTGATGATGCGACTTCTGCATTGGACTTAAATACTGAAAAGCAGCTCTGGAAAAATATCAACGCGGACTATGCAAACTCACTATTTCTGGTAGCTACCCATCGAGAAGCCACTGCTGAGGAAATGGATCGGGTCATCTGGATCAAAGCTGGGGAAATTTATGAGCAGGGACAGCATGCTGATCTTTTGCGCCTCCACCCAGAATATCGATCCTTATTCGCTCACGATTGATGTTATTGCTAACGCGTTAACTCAGCTGTATCTACAAGTGGAAAAACTAGGGTAAAGCGGGATTTATTTAAGGTTTTACGAATGCTTTACTGGCAATCCAAAAGGGTTGTCCATGATTTAAAGTCCCGCGAATGCGCGGGTAATATCAAGCAATATCTTTGGTTTATGCTTGGCGGCAGTAGCGAAAACTTTGCGCACATTCAATTTCTCAGGATCCAGGGCATTTAGTTCCGTGGCCATCTTATCAAACTGTTCATCAGTGACATCACGAATTGAGTTGGAAATCCGGTGCGCAATGGCATAGTCCCGGCCAACTTCTTTGTGCCAGCGAGCCGGAAAAGCTTTAAGCCCTTTTTCGCTGACATCACCTGCTCGAATTGCCTCGGCAGCAACTTGACCAGCAATCCTCCCAGCTACCATTCCCGAGATGATTCCACCACCGGACACGGGATTCGCCATACGTGCCGCATCACCGATAAGCATGAGCCCATCTGTGCTAATCTTTTTCAAGGTTTTTGCCAGCGGAATCCCTCCGGCAACTGCCGTAAGGACGGCAGCCTTGGGAAAGCGATCTGCAAGAAATTTGTCCAGGAGATCTTTGGCGATGACATCGCGGACTCCCTTGCCCACCACGCCAAGACCGATGTTTGCCATGCCTTCACCTTTGGGGAAAATCCAGAGATATCCACTGGGTGCACGTTTCGACCCGAAGTAAAAGTCAATGACGTCCTGTTCCACATCCACATTGGCTACTGAGACCTGGTACCCTGAGCCGGTGTCACTCAATTTAAGTGCGGTCCGAAGTCCGGCCATTCTCCCGACCCTGGATTCAACACCATCAGCACCGATGACGATTTTCGCGCTGAGTGAACGTCGCTCTCCGAAATATTGATAGTTAACACCCCCAACCTGACCGTTAGAAATGATGAGACCATCTACATAGGCTTTGGTCTGAACCTCAGCACCCACCATTGCTGCCCTTTGTGCCAGTGCAAAGTCAAATAAACGGCGATGCAAAATAAGTCCATTTTCTATGGGGAGGGGGAGACGAAGAGAGGTATTATTTGGCGAAATAAGCCGAGCGAATTTTATGGTTGCAGCGACCCATTGAGGATCCGTCTCCATAAATTTTTTGAGACCATCCTCGCCTACGGCTTCAGCACAACGGACGGGATAACCGATGTCCCTGTCTTTCTCAAGCAGAATTGTCTTAAGACCCGCTTTTGCAGCTTCATAGGCTGCAATACTCCCTGCTGGACCACCACCGACGACGATAACATCGAAATCAGTCATGGCTCACCACGATGTCGCGAGATTCCAGGACATCGATTGGACAGACCCAAATGCAGATATCGCAATCTATGCAGGTCTCGTGGATGATTTTAATGTCTGCCTCCCTCAATTCGATGGCATCCACCGGACAGACGGCGACACAGGTGCCACAAAAATCACATTTATTATCTTTAACATGAATCATTCAGATTTGGTTCTCCACGTTGGATAGAGGAGGTTGAAGCGACCTCGGTAATACCACCTGGCCAGGAAAAACAGAACAAAACAAGCCACGAAATAAGCCGGGAAAACAAAAAACATGGCAAATGAGAGAAAACTGACTCCCCAGCGGATCACTCTGAGTGTACTTTGGATACTACGTTCTCTCCACATTAAAGTGTAGAGCGGTAGTGCCAGTAGGCCCGTAATTCCGATTACCCAGTCCCAGGTCAGCAGTGAAAATATAAGCGCCAGACCGAGCAGGATAAAGGAGTAGTCCTGAGTCTTGCTGAGTCCCAGTGCTACGGCGATTGTTTCCTTTTCATCGAGGGCATCTCCATAGCTATCTGGGATGGTGGTGAGCATGCTGATACTGACCCAGGCAAGCACATAGGGAAGGGCGTACCACCAGAATTGTAATCCGCCAGATTGCGCATAGAGGTACCAGCCAAATCCAAACAAACCAAACCCTGAAACAAAGCTGGTAAAAACGCCGCCAACAGGTCGATCTTTCAATGAGAATGGGCGCACACTGTAGGCGACACCCATAAAGAGGAACATACCCGCAAACCACCAGAACAGGTTCACAGATACCAACAAAGCCAGGATTGAAACCAATGCCAAAATGCCTGTGAGGTAGAGCATTGCTCGCCGGGGAGGGATATACTCATCCGAAATGAGAAACACTTTGTTATTGGCTGCATCATTGTGACGATCAATAATGTTATTAATCAGATAGACCGCACCCATGGTCAAGGTATAAAGCACAAATACAATAAATCCGAACCATAGTCCCAGGGGTTCCCAGGAATCCGAAAAGCGTTTTGCAGCATAAGCTCCAACAAGTGCGATAGTCCAACCTGGGAAAAACAAGGTCGGACGCAGGACGAATAAATAGTCCAATAGCTTCAAAATTCGGCTTTTTATCATAGGTGGCAAACTAACAAGCGTCACTCGCTTTAAAATATTTAAAATGGAGTTTAGAGCTTTTATAAACATGGGAAAGCGTGACGCTTAGAGTAAATCCTGAGTCTGTGTAACAGGATCCTGATCTATTGAGTTTTCGCCCTGGTCGCCGCTTTATTGATAATGGTTTTTTAAATACACTTCCATTGATTCAATAACTCGAGATCGAAACCGTTGACGATCAAGAACCCCCTCTTCGATCTTGTCAAGA
>JABMOT010000263.1 GCA_013202385.1 Fidelibacterota bacterium | reverse complement strand
ATGAAGGCAATAGGAGAATTAAAATATGTCTTCATCTCTTTTCGGTAGATAGCTAGAATTTCTGACATGAAACGATTCCTTAATTGGTCAATTTTCTAAAAACATCTTCCAGCGTAAATGAGGAAGGTGATGATTCAAGTATTTTCCACTGATTTGATACGGCAAGATCAAACATTTGCTCGCGGATATCCAGGCCTGCATCAACGATTAGAGATGCTTCAAGATCTCCATTCTTTAAAAGATTGAGATCCTCTAGTTTTATTGTGGTCAATTCATTGATTGATGCAATAAATTTGGATTTATCTGCGTTTCTAAGCACCAGATCAAGGTGCATTTGTCCAGCGATGCTGGCTTTAAGCTCCTCAGCGGTACCTTGAGCTGCGATCCGACCTTCATCTATGATTAGGACCCGATCACTGGTGGCCTGGACCTCCTGCATGATGTGAGTTGAAAAGATAACCGTCTTACTTTCCCCTAATTGGCGAATAAGATTCCGGATCTCAATAATTTGATTTGGATCGAGGCCGGAGGTCGGTTCATCCAGTACCAATATTTCAGGGTCGTGAATTATCGCTTGTGCAAAGCCAACCCGCTGACGGTAGCCTTTGGATAATTCATGGATGTCTTTATGTATGACAGAACTTAATCCACAGACTGAGATCACTCGGTCCATGGCTCTGGTGCGTTCTGCGCCTGAAACCTTCCTTACATCTGCGATAAAATTTAAATAATCACGAACCCCCATCTCTTCATATAGAGGTGTAGATTCAGGTAAATACCCAATTTTTTTTCGAACGCCCATGGAGTCATTCACCACATCAAGACCATCTACTGTGATGGTTCCCTGGCTGGGTGGCATATAGCAGGTGATCATCTTCATGGTTGTGGTTTTCCCGGCACCATTGGGGCCTAGAAATCCAAGAATTTCACCTTGCTCCACAGTAAAAGAGATATCCTTCACCGCGTCAAATGTTCCATAGGATTTGGTAACATTTTGTACATTAATCACTTGTCTTCTCCTGCTTAGTTTGAACTTTACTACGTTTTACAATATTAATTGCTGTATTAAGTGCCTCGCCAGATTCGAGCTCGTTGCTCGGCGCTTTGGCAAATTTTATATAATCAGCCTTTGTCAGAATTTGATGTGTGTCAGAGACAAAGGGGTCATCAAATTCATTCATGGATTGCATTTTTTCCATCAGCTCAGAAGTCGTCAGCTCCAAAGCGTCAATGAGAAAGCGATTTTCATAATACACTTTAAGAATATGGGTCAGTTCAGAATGGAATTCTTTATACTGATCAAAGCGGAGATATTTTGATCGCCTAAGCTGCTCCAGTGCGCGCAGGGCAATGACGTGGGCTTCCTCAGGGGGAATGATAACTTTGATATTTTCATGGCTATCTTTTGATTTATGAAATCGCTTAAATAAATAAAATATTAAATACATCAAAACCAGAGTCCCTAGCAGAATTAACACATAAAACATGTTAAATGGGGTTCTGATATTGTGCAATCCCTTGATGTCCCTATAGGTAGTATCTGTGGCACTAAGAATGGATGTTATTTCCAGCTCCGGACCAATCAAAATGAGACTATCAATGCCACTCACACCATCACTAATAAGTAGCAGCTGGGGAAATCTGAAAAAGCCAACGGAATCATATACTGCGGCTTCAATTTTTAATTGAGTACCGTTTTTAATGGGCTTTAATTTTTGATCCAATACTTCGATACCTGAACCCTCAAGATCATAGTCACCCACGCTTAATAGTGTGTTAGAAGCATGGCTTATATCCCAGGAAAAAGATATAACATCACCCAGCGACCCATGCAAACTATCAGCTTGGAATCGTGCCTCTAGCGCTAGCAAGGAACTCACCCAAAGACAGGTTATTATGAATAAATACCGAAATTTCATCGTCTCCGCATGGCCCTTTTTCTAAAAAAACTGATCAGTGAATCCACATAGGGTATGTCTGTACGGACAGCTAGATAATCAAGACCGCTTGATTTGAAAAATGTCTGGAGTGCATCAAAGCGTTTTTGTGATTGGTCTTTATATGCCTTTCGGAGTGAAGCTCTACCTGTGTTAACGAGGGAGGTCTCTCCGGTTTCTCCATCGTGTAATTGAATTAAGCCTAAATTAGGGATTTCTATTTCCCATGGATCCTGAAGGTGAAAGGAAAGCATGTCATGCCGTCGACTGGCTTGTTTGATACTTTTTTCATAATCATTATCAAGAAAATCTGAAATCATGAAGGTAACTGCACGCTTCCGCAACACGCGATTCATAAACTCCAGGGCTGTATTGATGCTGGTCCCCTGATGTTGTGGTTCATGATCCAGGACTTCTCGAATGACACGGAGGACGTGCGAACGACCCTTGCGTGGCGGGATATATTTTTCAACACGGTCAGTAAAAATGATGAGACCGACTTTATCATTGTTTTTAACGGCAGAAAATGCCAAAACTGCAGAAAGTTCGGCTGCCAGATTACGTTTCATCTGAACTCTGGTGCCAAAGGCGCCTGAAGCTGAAGCATCTACCAGTATCATGACGGTAAGTTCACGTTCCTCATCAAATAATTTGACATGGGGAATACCTGTACGAGCTGAAACATTCCAATCAATAGTGCGAATTTCATCCCCGGGGATGTATTCACGAACTTCAGCAAATTCCATCCCCTGCCCTTTAAAGACAGAATGATATTCACCACCAAACACTTCATTTACGAAATGGCGGGTGCTCAACTCGATTTTTTTAACTTTTTTTAATAATTCACGATTTAGCAAAATCTAGAATTCCTGGCGAAATAGTAATAATCTCATGTTGATTAATTTGAAAATTGTAGGGAATGGATCAAGGCACTTCGGTAACTTCAAATATTCTTTGAACGATATCCTCACTGGTTACTTCTTCAGCTTCAGCCTCATAGGAGACCAGCACCCTGTGTCTCAAAACATCCATGCCTATGGCTCGGATATCATCTGGAGTTACATAGCCCCGTTGATTGATAAAAGCATTTGCCTTTGCAGCAAGTGCAAGGTTGATTGACGCCCGTGGTGAAGCGCCATATTCAATCAGTGGCGCCAGGTCTGCCAGACCAGCTTTTGCAGGGTCGCGAGTTGCCATCACTAATGAAACGATATATTTGAATATTTTATCATCGATATATATCTCGTCGACCACGTTTCGGGCTTCCAGAATTTGAGCTTTTTTTACAACCGGCTTAATGTCGAATTTGGGCTCTGGATGCGCCATGCGTTTGATAATTTCAAATTCTTCTTCATCAGTCGGATAATCAACTTTCAGCTTCAGCATAAACCGATCAACCTGTGCTTCTGGTAATGGATAAGTACCTTCCTGCTCGATTGGATTTTGAGTAGCTAAAACGAGGAAAGGCTCTTCAAGTTTGTAGGTGGTATCACCGATGGTAATTTGCTTTTCCTGCATAGATTCAAGTAGCGCTGCCTGAACTTTTGCAGGAGAACGGTTTATTTCGTCTGCCAGGATAATGTTTCCGAATAGGGGTCCTTTTTTAACAATAAATTCACCATTCTTCTGATTGTAGATCAAGGTACCTAATAAATCAGCCGGCAAAAGATCCGGTGTGAACTGGATTCGATTGAAATTGGTATCTATCAATTCAGCCAGGGTTTTTATGGTGAGGGTCTTTGCCAATCCAGGCACACCTTCCAGCAGTATATGTCCATTGGATAACAGACCGATCAGAATTCGGCGTATCATACCTCTCTGCCCGACAATAACTTTTGCGGCTTCGGTCTCCAGGGTTTTAATGAAGAGACTTTTTTCCTTAATTTTTTCGTTAAGTTCGGTTAAATCGAAAGTCATTTTAAAAAAATCCTATGAATTAAGATGTCTTTGTTAGCAAATGTTGCAGTTCAGGAATTTCTTCCAGGGATTTCCCGATATATTTTAGTTCAAATTCCACAGAAGGTGCCATTTCGTGATTTGGATATTTCTGGATAAATTTTGAATAATACTCGACGGCAGCATCATTTTCACCCAATTCATTGGCATAAATATATCCGATTGAGAACAGCGCCTTGGGAGCTTGCTCTGATTCAGGAAAAGTGTCAACGATTTCGCCGTAAACACTGATGGCCTTTTTAAGATCAAGAATGTTTTTGTGATAAACTTCGGCGAATTCATATTTCATGGCAACCAAGTTTGTAGCGTCGGAGAAATTGGTAAACCAGAGCGTGTACATGTTGACAGCTGCTTTATTTGCCTGAGCAGCAAGTGCTTGTTTCGCAAGATCATGTAAATCGGCAGCGGAATAGTCGCCTACATCTGCAAGGGTAGCCTGAAAATATTGCTCTGCCTTATCAAAATCCTTTAAATATTTAGCAGAAAGATTCCCCGCCAGAATGTTTGCGGCAATTCGTTGCTCCCCTGTTTCAGCCTTTTTTATTGCATTATCAAGGGAAACAAGAGACAATTCATAATTTTTATCGGATTGGTATGCATGACCCTGTTCAAGATATTCATCATACGATTTACCGCATGAATTCAGTAAAATTCCTATGAAAATTACTCCCAGTATAGCAACTTTTTTCATCGACCTATTTCCTCTTGTTTCATTGTAACGATTGAATCCATCTTTTTTTCCCTGTGATTGTAACATATTTTCTCCGTCTGATGGCTGTTTCTACACTCCAGGGGATATCATGTTCCCTGCATTATAATTTTTCTAGAAGGCGTATGCTATAGCAATGTGAAGCTGCCCGTTTTTATTGACTGGCTCAGTTCCTAGAGGTATTCCATAATCTATTCGAGCAGGACCAATTGGCGTCTGGATCGTTATCCCTAATCCCACTGCAGTCTCCAGATCAGATATGCTGGCATCTTTCACAGTGGGCCACAAGTTTCCCATGTCTAGAAAGACGCTTCCACCCAAATATCCATAGATCGGATATCTCAATTCAAAGTTTGTGAAAAATCTAAAGTTGCCACCCAAAGGAATCCCCTCGGCTGACTGGGGACCCACCATTTGCTGATCAAAACCCCTGATACTAGAATTTCCACCCAGGAAGAATCGTTGTGCATAGGGGATGTCAACCTCTGAATTTTGTTGAACTGCCATTCCAAGGTTAACGTTGTGTGCAAACACAAAGTCCCCAAATAGATTCCAGTAAGTACTAAATGAGGATTGGATTTGCATATAATTATTTTCACCACCCAGAAAATAGCCTACCAAGCCCGGTTCCAGAACCAGCTTAAACCCATGATGAGGATAAAAGAAGTCATCCCTTTCATCCCAGGTGAATTTGACTCCGATCTTTCTAGCCTCCTGATATAAATCAACCGTTTCAGTGGGTATGCCCAAACTATCAATATTACTATTACTACGACTCCATTCTGCCAATGATTGCACTTTAATTTTCCTGAACCACCGGTAGGTCGTTATAGCCCGGAGTCCGTAAGCAAGATTCTTAAAATTGGTATGGGTATTATCAATATACCAATAGAATGGATTTATGGTGAGCGGAACTCGAAAACTGGCAAGCCAGGGTTCGATATAGAAAAGATCCAACTTAAATTGCTGTGGAATAAAGATTGCGGGATAAATAGAGCTGATCTTGGTCTCAATTCGAATTCTTCTGGCCGTGTCGAAGATATTATTATGATACCAGCTGCCCGACAATCCTATGCTGAGAACGGGATCTGAATTGATAGCTTCCTCGGCATAGCCCTGCTTGATACCCATATTCATATCGAAGGCTCTAAATTTTGCAGGAATCACATCAACATCTAAATCAATCGTAGCTGCATCTATATCTACTGTTCCCATTCTTATATTGACGCTATTGAAAAGACTGGTTTCATAAAGGCGACGTTTAGATTCTTCGATATTTGTTGAGTTAAACAACTCACCTGAGGACACAATAATTTCTCTGTGAATGATCCCTGCAGGAATATGTTCATAATTTCCCAGGTTAATTTTTCCAATGTTGAGTTTGGGACCTTCATTCACGTTGATAAATAGACTCACAGAATCAGCTACGACGACGCTATCCTGGATATTGATTAAGGGATAACCCATGCTGCGATAAAGGGCAAGCACGCTAATAAGATTTTCTCGAATTTTGAAGGTATTAAACTTTGATCCACCTCGGAATTCAATGAACTCTAAATATTCCGCATCAGAATAAACAGTATTACCCGAGATGCTGATATCACGGAGATAATACTCTTTTCCTTCAACAATATTTATGATAATACGAGCGTCATTATTATCCCCAATACTGATTGAATCTGTTATGACTACATCAAGGAAACCATGTAAAGTATAATAGGTAACAAGCTTTTTTTCTTCCCGGTTCAAATGATGGCGATTGAAAAAGCTACCCTTGCTGAAAAGTCTCTTTTCTTTTAAATGGATCTGTGATAGAAGTTCGTTGTTTGTGAGGTGCTTATTGCCATTGATGATGATATCGACGATTTCTGGAGATTCATACTCTACCTGGCTCCAGCATTTCTGCGAAAAAGGGACCAATACGAAGAAGAGTAAAACGGCGAGGAGGCGTCTTAGTAAGTAAATTTTAGCCTCCCGTTCAATTCCACTTCGCCATTCTGATTGATTTTACTGGTCACCGAAACATTCTGATTTATCTGGTACTCCAGACCAAAGTCGTAATCAGTCTTGCCATCAGTCGGTTGAAAATCACCTGCAGCGGTGATTTTCAAATTTTTTGAGAGTCTCTGCCCTACCTCAAATCTTGAGACAGTTGTGGTGTCGCCCCGCCCCAGATTGATGCCGATATCAAGGATATCAAGACCGATGATATCTCGACCAATTTTGGACAATTGCTTTTCGACCAACATCTCAGAATATGTTTTAACAGGATCCAGTGCCGAGTTACGGTCAAATCCCTCCTCGAGAAGTTTCTGATTGATGGTCAGATAGGTTAGAACATTGGTTTGTGTGAGTGTTGTATTCTCAGCATTAATGACCAACTCAGGTTCATTGAGATCACCACTCAAAATTAAGCGAACTTTCTCACCTTCAATAAGAATCTCTGCTTCCATGTTGATCTGGGGATTGAAATCTACCGAATTGAAAATTATTTCCCCAGATATAAGTGATAACTCATTTCCCAAATAGTAAAACTTTCCACCTTCAACAACAGTCAGCGTACCAGAAAAACGCATAATTCCATCACCATAGTCTAATAGCCAGAGCTCACCTTCGAATTCAGCCTCCATTTGATCATTGGATATGAGTAGATCGCTGGAGAATTGTGCGTCCAGGCTGTATCGAAAAAGGCTGCTATCACGGGTACTCACAAGTTGCTCGTATGATTCTTCAGATTCAAAATTGCTATAGTATGCCGCCCGCTTGACAGGGATAATTGCTGTTATATCCAACGTATCCTGTCCTGTGACTTGCATTTCGGCATCCGCTATTGCCTCAATCAGCCCATCTGTACTACGATAATAAACTTCATTAGCTTTCATCTTCAAGTCAAAGCGTGGCTCGAAAAATGAGCGTAGATCGATACTTCCTTCAGCAGTGACAACCCCGGCATATTCCTGACGGCCTTTGACACCAATCAATTCAGTAATATTGGATGTGAGATACCCTACGACTCCTTGTACCTGAAGATTGGATCCTTCAGAAAAAAGCATGCGTCCAGAGAAATGATCAATAGTCAAGGTGTTGTCGATCAAGGATATTTCAGAATGAATATCAGTAATCGGATTCCCCAAATCGGAGAGATCTAGTCGTGCATTGTGACCGCGAATGTGACCGTTCCTCACAGGGGAATTCAAGGGACCCGATAAACTAAATCGGCCGATAAAATCTCCGTGAATTGCGTCAATTGTGGAAATGTATGAGCTTAAAAAAGGTAACTCATTAAGAATAAAGTTAAAATCCAGACCCATATTTCGATTTGCAGCACGCATTCGATCCAGGGCTATGAGGTCTAGCGAAATGGGAATAAATCCTGTTCCGCTCCCGTAGCCCCAGTTGCTGACCATTGAAAGTGAATCAAAAGTCAATAAATTCCCATCATAATTGAAATCAGTATAAGCCGTTGAGAATTTTAATGTGTCAAACGAGGCATCAACAATACTCAGCAGGCCATCCAGCTTGCTATTCTCAGGATTACCCCGAATAGAAATAGAACCAGTTGCCCGTCCTGATATGGGGAATCCTGCTACTGATGAAAAATTTAAGTCTTTGAGTCGATAGTTATTTAAGGCAATAGAAAAAAATTGTGGCGTATCACCAATCTTGGAACCCGCTATTTTGTATCCCCAAGGAAGCTGACCATTCAACTTTAAAGAACCTTTTTTGGTGAATGCTTCAGTTCCATTGCTGAAAACCATTGAACTGCTCATAGTCAGATCAATATTCGCAGAATCACTGGGATAACCCAGTGTTACGCCATCAAGCAATTGCATTTTTATATGAAAAAGTGGATCAGACAGTTTGCCGGTCACAAGTGCCTCCCCTGACGACAAACCGGAAAATGCCTGTTTAACTCTAATAAATTTGAGTACTTGTTTCAAATCAATTAATTCAAATTCGGTATCAATATTTAACCCATTTTCAAGCGAATAAATGCCACTTAGAGCAATGCCGCCCTTGTTAAAATTCAATACACTGGAAGGAACAAAATATTCTTGCTCCTTATTCCGATGAATATGCACTGTATCAGCAAGTTTTAACTGATTGGAATCCATGATAAAATTAAATTTGTTAAGCTCTATGCCTGCCGGCCCATAATCACCACTCACTGAAATCATGTTTTTTGAGCCTTGAATATTGAGATCCGCCAGTGAAATCCCGCGGTCAGACATGTTGGTTAATATTGTAAATGATTTGAGGCTATCCCCTAGGAGAATGCCCTTGTTACCTTTTAGAGTAAATCCACCGATCAAAGTGCCCTGCGTATACGTCAGATCTATTTTCCCTAAACCGGTAAGGCTTAACATGTTTTCATAAGAGAGACTGTTTGGTCTAAGTATCCCTGTTATATGAGGCTCACTGAGACTACCACTGATATTAATGATGCTGGAAATTGAACCTGAGATTTTACTGTTTGAAGAATCGCTTTCTATAAATGAATAATCTGTAAAATCAATCTTTCCTATCAAATCCAATTGTTCTTCCGAAATTGATCCTGAGAAATTTAGGCGATTATTATCCTGGGTAATGATTCCATCAGAAATAGCAAGTATTCCCGACGGTTCAACACTTATTTCAGCCTCCAATGAGTCAAATCTCAATGTGTTGACCATGAAAGATGTTAATCGTGGAACTATATGGTATTTACGCCGATCTCCCTCGAAAGAAATATTCCCTATTGGCTCTAAAATCTTTAATTGATGCTCCGAAAATATGTTGAATAGGTTAAATCGAAATAGTTCAGCCACGCCACTAAAAGTTCCCGACGTGTCTCTTGTAGCCTTTAAATCCAGAAGACTGTTTTGAGTGCCTAACTGCAAATCAATGGATTCATTTGCATAATCTTTATGATAGGATTTCAATTTAAAGGGGTGGCGGTTCTCTTTGAGTACAAGATCACCTGTGCCTGAAATATTCATAGTGCCATTTACTCTATCCAGCAGAAGATTAAAATCCAGCTTGGCTTTGGACAGTGGGTCTGGAAGGTGTAGATCATCCAAGAGTTTTGGACTAAAATTGCTGCCATTTATTGTGGCAGTATAATGACCCTGACTAAGACTGGCCTTCAGGTTTAACTCTTGATCAGCAGCGTGAATTTTCAGAGCATTGATATCAATGCCCCCTTCATTGTCTAATGCTACTAGAGCGGCAATAGTGAGAGTATCTGAAATCTGACCAGGGATAAAAATAATTGCAGACGATAACTTGGCTTGAGTGAATCCATCAATTAGCCACACATCGGCATCCAATTCTAGAACTTGGATCAATTCTAGACCATCCTTTGAGTTGAACGTTATTTGACCATTCTGGCCTGTAATATGATTAAGAATTATTGACAGCTGATTGTGTGATTTTGACTCACGTCGAAAAATGTTTTCAGTGTGCTGTAAATTGAGGTTATAGTTTTGAAAAAATATTTTGGATACGATCAACTCTTTGGTATCCCATAGCCACTCCCAATTTCGAAACCTGATATTTTCAGCGGTGAGTAATGTGTCACCCAACACACGGACTTCTGCATGCTGCAGACTCAATTCATCACTAAATAAAGCGCCACCGAGATCACCGGCCAGATGAATCGATTTTGGATTAAGAAAATAGGTGTTTAAAATGCTCAAGGTAGCGCTGGAAAAAAGGTGTGTCTGGAATAGAACAAGATAGACCATAATACTTAATGCACTAAGTAATGACCCTCCAATCCACTTTGCCACCCGCTTCTTCAAACCCTGTACCGCTCCTTTATATGGCCTCGAATCTACAGCCGTAATTAGATATTTCTACCAATTAGAGCCAAAAGAGTTCATTGATAAATATATTCTTGTCTAACATTCTTAAAGCTTGTAGGGGTAAACGATTGCAAGCAATCAAATCCCCGCTTTGTATATAAATGTAACTAAAAAAGCAATGATCAGAATAACGGATTACGTCATTTGATCATTGCTTTTAGATCGAGATTATTTAGAAAGAATCTCGGCTGATTTTGTCAGCTACTTTTTTGGGTCAGCGTCATCAACAACTTCGAAGTCTGCCTCTTCAACCTGCTCTTCACTCGCAGATTTTGCATTATCAGCTGATCCAGAATCAGAAGCACCCTTTACATCCTCATCCTTGGCAGCTTCGTACATCGAACCAGAGGCCTGATTCCAGATCTCGGTTAGTGCGTTCAATGCTTTTTCAATGACGTCTTTATCATTGCTGGTTTGAGCAGATTTAAGGGCCTCGACTTTTTCTTCAAGCATGGCCTTCATCTCACCAGGAACTTTTTCTCCGTATTCTTTCAGATTCTTTTCAGTCTGGTATACCATTGCATCAGCTTTATTTCTGATATCGATGAGATCGCGCGCCTTGGCATCTTCATCAGCATGTTTTTCAGCATCATTAATCATGGCTTCCTTCTCGGCATCAGACAAACCACTGGATGCTTCGATTCGAATCGACTGTTCTTTTCCAGATGCTTTATCCTTTGCAGACACATGCATAATACCATTTGCGTCGATATCAAAAGTTACTTCGACCTGAGGTGTTCCACGAGGGGCTGGTGGAATTCCGTCAAGCACAAAGCGTCCAAGAGATTTATTGTCCGTGGCCATCTGACGCTCACCTTGAAGAACGTGTATCTCAACCTGGGTCTGATTGTCAGCCGCAGTTGAAAAGGTCTCACTTTTTTTGGTTGGGATGGTGGTATTTCTTTCGATAAGTCGTGTACACACGCCGCCCAGAGTTTCGATACCCATGGAAAGGGGTGTCACATCCAAAAGGAGAACATCAGAAACAGAGCCTGAGAGCACCCCACCTTGAATGGCTGCACCCATGGCAACAACTTCATCTGGATTAACACTCTTGTTGGGCTCTCGCCCAAATATTTCCTTTACGATCTCCTGAACCTTAGGAATTCGGCTGGAACCACCTACGAGAATGACCTCATGGATGTCTGCAGCTGTCAGCCCAGCATCTTTTATTGCACTCAAACATGGTTGACGAAGCCGTTTAAATAAATCAGATGTTAAATCTTCAAACTTTGCTCGTGTTAGCGTCAGCACCAGGTGTTTGGGACCCGTTTGATCAGCAGTAATATAGGGCAGGTTAATCTCTGTGGCACTGGTACTGGAGAGCTCAACTTTAGCTTTTTCGGAAGCTTCTTTTAAGCGCTGCATGCCCATGGGGTCTTTGGAAAGATCAATGCCTTCAGTTTTTTTGAATTCACTTACCAACCATTCAATGATTGCTTGATCCCAGTCGTCACCCCCGAGATGAGTATCACCATTTGTAGATTTAACTTCGAATACACCATCACCTAACTCAAGAACAGATACGTCAAATGTTCCACCACCAAGATCGAATACAGCAATCGTTTCATCGTTTTTTTTGTCCAGACCATAAGCAAGGGCTGCAGCCGTGGGCTCGTTGATTATCCGTAAAACGTTCAATCCAGCAATTTTGCCAGCATCCTTGGTTGCCTGGCGTTGGGAATCGTTAAAATATGCAGGCACAGTTATGACTGCATCGTCCACCTTTTCACCAAGATATTCTTCTGCAGTTTGCTTCATTTTCTGGAGCACCATGGCAGATATCTCAGGTGGGGAATATGAATCGGGTCCAACTTGAACTTGGCTGCGACCACCAGGTCCACTTATAATTTTGTAGGGCACCTCCTCCATCTCGCGAGCGACTTCATTAAACTTTCGTCCCATAAATCTTTTAACAGAATAAATAGTATTTGTCGGATTGGTAATCGCCTGCCGTTTTGCAGGCTGACCAACAAGCCTATTGCCTTCCTTTGTGAAGGCAACCACTGAAGGAGTGGTTCTTCCCCCTTCTGAATTCGTGATAACAACAGAATCTTTTCCCTCTATCACGGCAACGCAGGAATTTGTGGTACCTAAATCGATACCGATGACTTTACCCATTTTTCACCTCATTTATCATTTTGTATTTTTTAACTCTAATTCTCACGAGGACCTTACAATGACAACAGCCATGCCAAGTACAAATATCAGCCATACTGGCATATAAATATCACTATAGTTGCCGATATTGCGACTTCAAGGGAGAATTTGGATTGAAATTATTATTCTTGGCGGTAGTGATTTACAATTGGCATACGTCGGCCAATCCCAAAAGCTTTTGATGATACTCGAATTCCAGGAGGCATCTGCTGGCGCTTATACTCATTAATTCTGACTTTATTGAGTAATTCCTCAACCAGTGCCTTATCCCAGCCTCTATTTACGAGAGTGGATAGATCGGAATGCTCCTCAATGATTGCATTTACAAGCGGACCAACAACCTCATAGTCAAAGGGGTCAAACTGGTTCTCCCTTAATTCAGCACTGGGAAGTTTAGTTATGGTGTTGGTTGGAATTATTTCCGCAGCTCTAATCTGGTTATAGTAATGCGCCAATCCATAGACCATACTTTTCCCAATATCACTGATAACAGCGAGACCACCGGACATATCACCATATAGGGTGCAGTAGCCCAGTGCAATTTCAGTCTTGTTGCCAGTTGTGAGCAATATACTTCCGTCATTGTTTGAATAGCTCATGAGGATATTTCCGCGAATACGAGCCTGCAAATTTTCTTCGGGAAGACCGGCAAGGGGATGATTCATTACGTCCTTATAAGTATCCTGAAAGCCTTCAAATATTTTGGCTATGGGTACTTTTACATAATTCATTCCAAGGTTGTGCGCCAACAATTCTGCATCCTCGACACTATGGACAGAAGAATACTTTGAAGGCATGGCTATCCCTAAGACGTTTTCCTTACCAAGGGCTTCAACGGCAATCGCTGCCGTCACAGCAGAATCAATTCCGCCTGAAAGTCCGAGGACGGCTTGTGTGTGACCTGTTTTTCTGAAATAATCATGAACACCCTGGACCAGACCATTAAATATTTGTTCCTCTTTTGAGATAACGGGCAGGTGTACAGACGATTGAGAGTTATCAAATACAGATAATTCTAACTCAACAATACTTTCCTTAAATTGGGGAGAAATGTGAACCCAGTTACCTGCTTGATCTGCTACCATGGACATTCCATCAAAAACCAATTGATCTTGCCCCCCAATGAGATTCACATAAATGTATGGTTTAGAATATTTCTTTACCTTATTGAGTATCAGTCGACTACGTTCAATATATTTATTTGTTACAAAGGGTGAAGCAGATAGATTAATGAACAGATCTATCCCACTATCCCCGAGAATATCACAAATTTTATAGTCAATGTTTTCATCCCAGAGATCTTCGCAGATATGAATTCCGAGGCGGAGCGTTTGTCCATTCCTAAAGCGAACGGCAATGGGCGAATTGTCCCTGCCTGGTTTGAAATAGCGCCACTCGTCAAAAACATCATAGGTTGGCAAGAGTGATTTATGAATCCACTGGATTAGTTTACCATTTTGGAGGACAGCTACACCATTGTAGGTGTCTGTCCCGTCATGGTGGATGGCTCCGATTAGGGTCAGCATCTCCCCACTGGCCAGCGCCAGCTGCTCCACCGTTTTTTGATTTTGTTGAATAAAATGATCTTCAAGAATTAAATCTTGAGCTGGATAACCGGGAATGAACATTTCTGGAAAAACGAGTAAATCGTTGCCTTTTGCTTCCATCTCAGCCATAATTCTGAGCGCATGATCAGCATTTTCCTTCAAAGCCCCCACTGTTGGATTTACCTGTGCAATAACAAGCTTAAGCGGGTTTGTCATGTATTGGTATCCCCAATCATTTTCAGCATTGAATCGACTGCTTCTTTGGGTGAATTTACTGATCGGATTCCCGGAATATCCCAGGATTTATAGCCGAGAACAGGCTTTTCGTACCCCAATGTGTAAGCGATTTCAGAAAGGGTGCCGTAAGCGCCCTCTATGGCTATGGCTCCATGAACTGAGCGAATCAGAATACCATTTCGAAGATCGCCCATTCCAGTCATTATGGGTATATGAATATATTTATTGGCATCTTTACCGTCAGCTTCTTTTAGGACACCAACAGCGATACCGCCACCTTCATGAACACCCTTTGAGGCCGCTTCCATAATACCTGAACCACCCCCTGTGTAAACAAGGACACCCCGTTCAGCCAACAACTTACCGACCCCAAATGCGAAATCTATTCCTGCTTGACTTGCATCCCTGGCACCAATAATGGCAACACGGATGGTTTGAGCATTAAGGATCATGGATTTAGACGTGATATGGTTCTGGGAAACGGGATAGTCTCTCTAATATGCTGCAATCCGCACAACCAGGAAACCACGCGCTCTACGCCTAGTCCGAATCCAGAATGAGGAAAAGATCCATACCGTCTAAGATCCAAATACCAATTATAATCCTCTTCAGTGGCCCCATCTGCTTTGATACGATCAATGATTGCAGTAAGGTCATCTTCTCTTTGAGAACCTCCAATAATCTCACCATAGCCCTCTGGAGCAAGCATATCGAGTGCCATGACCTGCTTGTCATTCTCAGGATCACGTTTCATGTAAAAGGCTTTAATGGCTGCAGGATATCGATGAACCATTACGGGACTATCGAATTGATTTGAAATGATGGTTTCATCAGCACCACCAAAATCATCCCCCCATTCAAATTCAACACCATTATCGTTTAAAATCTTAACCGCTTCAGTGTACGAAATACGCGGAAAAGGTATTTGAATGGCTTCCAGCTTTTTAATGTCTCGTTCAAGAGTTTCCAGCTCAACACGTCGATATTTCAGCACTTGAGAAATAATATAGAATACGAAATCTTCAGCAACATCCATGTTCATATCAAGATCATAAAAGGCCATTTCAGGCTCAACCATCCAGAATTCTGTCAAGTGGCGACGTGTCTTGGATTTCTCTGCTCGAAATGTCGGTCCAAAACAGTATATCTTACCAAAAGCAGCAGCCCCTGCTTCACCATATAACTGGCCACTCTGAGTCAGATAAGCCTTTTCGCCGAAGTAATCTGTTGCGAATAAAGTTGCGGTACCCTCTGTTGCCGCTTTTTGAAATATAGGTGTATCCAGAAGCGTAAAATCTCGTTCATCAAAATAATCCCGAATCGCCTTAATAATGGTATGTCTTATGCGGATAATGGCATGCTGCCGTTTAGATCGAAGCCAGAGATGACGATTATCCATCAAATAATCAACGCCGTGTTCTTTTTTCGAAATAGGGTACTCTTCTGCTAACGCAACCAGCTCAAGTGAGTGCACCAACATTTCATAACCACCTGGGGAACGAGGTTCTGCCTTGACTAGACCTGTAACTTTCACTGAAGACTCTTGGGTTATCACATTTTTAATATCAAAGGAAGCCTCATCAGCGTCTGTTTGAGTCACGACGCACTGCATGATCCCAGTACCATCACGAAGTAACAGAAACCATATCTTACCCCCTTTACGGACGCTATAAGCCCATCCTTTGAGAGTAACAGTCTCGCCTACAAATTCTTTTGCCTTCTGGATAAAGTGTTCTTTCATATTCCTACCATTCTTCTGTCATTGATTCAACAATTAAATCAATCAGTTTTTCTATCGATTCAGCGTAAGCGTCTTCCCGTGTAAGTTTTTCAGCATCGCTTCTTTTTGCATTCTCATCTTCACTGAAATAGGTACCATAAACGTTGAAATTCTTCTTAAATAGCTCAGCATCACGGATGTGGTCATACCAGATCACTACCCCTCGAAATTCAAGGTGATATTCTAAAATGTTTTCATTCTCATCAAAGCTATTAGGTTTATCTGAAATAGAATTAATTACACCTTCGATATGGGAATCAGGAGAGCTTTTGGCGGAAAATGGAAGTAATTGCTCTTTCAACATGCGATCGGTGAGTGCCTTTTCAATATCCGTTTCCACGGCAAATTCCGTCGTCATATTCTTGAACGTTATCAAATCAACATCGTGAAGGTGGTCAGGGATACTACCTTTGAACGAATATATTCCACAGGCTGTCAAGGCCAGGACACAAACCAATACCTGGCTAATTCTCTTTGGCAATACCATAGTCCTTGATTTTCCTATATAACGTGCGCTCAGCCATCTGCAGTGCTAAAGCGGTCTTGCGCTTATTATAATTAAAGCGTTCCAAACTGCGAAGAATCAATTCTTTTTCAACCTGGGCCGCAGTCAAATTCCCCAGCATTTGGGGATTCAATATGGCTGGAGATTCTTCAGCATGTGCCTCATGTACATGGTCATCGGGTAATACTTCAAGATCGGGATTGTACTCATCGGCGGAAGCCTCGGACCCTCTCGGTGTCGCCAAGCCTCTGGCCATTATTTCTTTCATCTCAGCTATCTCTCTACGCAGCATAAAGAGCTGCTGCAAAATGAGCTCGCGTTCTGCCTGGTCAACGTTTTTGTCCAGTTTAACTGGAAGTAAAGGATTGAGCTCAGTCGGCGTTGATTCTGCATTTAAATAGCGATAGATAACATCCGTCTTTATCACCCCACCTTTTTCTAATATTACCATACTCTCGATAAAATTTTTCAATTCTCGAATATTGCCGGGCCAGCGATTTTGACTCATAACCTTGTAGGCTCCTTCAGAAAAGCCTTTAAACAGGATCTGATTACGGATTGCACAATCAGAGGCGAATTTATTTGCCAGTATTGCAATATCTTCCCGTCGATTTCTCAATGATGGAACGGTTATGGTAATGGCTTTTAAACGATAATAGAGATCTTTGCGAAAGGTGCCCGCATCTACCTCTTTTTCAAGATTTCGATTTGAGGCTGCGACTATTCGCACATCAACCCGCATTGATTTTGATGAACCGACAGGCAGAAATTCTCCTTGCTCAAGGACCCTCAGCAATTTGACCTGGGTTCCCAATGGAGTTTCGCCTATTTCATCCAGAAAAATGGTTCCGCCGTCTGCGGATTGAAAATATCCCTTTCGATCGATCTGAGCCCCAGTAAATGAACCCTTTTTATGTCCGAAGAGTTCACTCTCAATAATACCTGCAGGAATGGCTCCACAGTTCACGATGATGAATGGTTTGTGGGATCTTTTTGAGTGCTTATGCAAGGCAGCGGCAACAAGCTCTTTTCCTGAGCCGCTCTCACCTGCAATGAGAACTGAGATATCAGTTGGAGCAACTTGCTCAATCGTTTCGAGCATGGCTTGTACACCGGCTGATTTCCCTAAAATCCCAAACTTATTTTGCAAAGCATCATTTCGATTATTTTCAAAATACACAGTTTTTGTTGACCCTCATTAGGTTACTTCTTCATTTCTCTTTCAACTTTTTTAATCTCATCCCTGAGCATGGCTGCTTTTTCAAAATCTAAACCCTCTGCGGCTCTAAGCATGTCCTGGCGCATTAAATCCAATATTTCTCCTGCAACATAATTTGTATCATATTTTTTTAAACTCTCTCGAATCGCTTCATTTTTTGTCTGCATTGCATCTGCAACACTGGTGATGCCCATAATCTCTTCAGCGGTTTTGTAAATTGTTACCGGGACCAACCCATGCGCTTTATTGTAATCCATTTGGCGTTGCCGGCGCAGCTTTGTCGTGTCGATAAGATATTTCATACTATCTGTAAGCTTATCAGCATATAAGATAACTTTTCCGTTGGCATGACGAGCAGCACGGCCGGCGATCTGCATGAGGGAGGTTTTGCTCCTGAGAAATCCCTCCTTGTCAGCATCAATGATGGCTACCAGGGAAACCTCAGGCAGATCCAAACCTTCACGCAATAGATTGATACCAACCAAAACATCGAATTCGCCCAGGCGCAGATCTCGCAATATTGATATCCTTTTGATGCTGTCGATTTCTGAATGAAGATATCGAACCTTCAAGTGATAATTGGTCAGGTAGTCTGTCAAATCTTCAGACATACGTTTTGTGAGGGTCACAACAAGAACACGTTCCTTTTTCGCTACCCGGAGATGAATCTCATCCATCAGATCATCAATTTGACCTTCAC
Organism: Fidelibacterota bacterium; assembly: GCA_013202385.1. Taxonomy (GTDB): domain Bacteria; phylum Fidelibacterota; class UBA8477; order UBA8477; family JABMPR01; genus JABMPR01. The sequence continues at coordinate 3,436 of JABMOT010000263.1, read as the reverse complement.
TGGATCGCAGATCGATCTCAGGATCCAAAAGTCCCGTGGGTCGGATGACCTGTTCAACGACCACCCCCTCAGATTTTAATAGTTCATAGTCAGCCGGGGTTGCTGTGGTAAAAATGACTTGATTCATGGAATCTTCAAATTCGTCGATTTTGAGAGGTCTGTTGTCCAGGGCGGATGGCAAACGAAAACCATAATCAACCAAATTTCTTTTCCGAGCATAGTCGCCGTTATACATACCTCGAAACTGAGGTAGCGTCACATGAGACTCATCAATAATTAAGAGAAAGTCTTTTGGAAAGAAATCCAGCAAGGTAAACGGACGATCTCCAGGTTCCCGGCCAGTAAGGTGACGACTATAATTTTCAATGCCGGAACAATGTCCAACTTCTCTGAGCATCTCCATATCAAACTTGGTACGCTGTTCAATTCTTTGAGCCTCGAGAAGCTGCCCATTTGTACGAAATACCTGCACTTGTTCCTGAAGTTCGGCTTCAATACTGTTTAGGGCTTTGCTGATGTGCTCATCAGATGTAACAAAATGGCGGGCGGGGTAAACCACACATACTTCATCCTCTGACATCACTTCCCCTGTGAGCGGGTCAATGGTCATAATATCCGTAACCTGATTGCCAAAGAACTCTATCCGAATCGCATGCTCATTATAGGCAGGAAATATCTCAAGGACATCTCCGCGAACGCGGAATTTTCCACGATAAAAATTTACATCGTTGCGCTCATAGTAAATATCTACCAATTTTCGCATAATGTCGCGTTGATTGTATGTGGCACCCTTGTTAATAATCACAAGCGACTTTTTATACTCCTGGGGGTCACCCAATCCATAAATACATGAGACTGAAGCTACCACAATCACATCTTTGCGTGAGAGCAAGGCACTGGTTGCCTTCAATCGCAATTTGTCGATTTCCTCATTCATGGACATGTCTTTTTCAATGAAGGTATCAGTCACTGGCAAATATGCTTCCGGCTGATAATAATCATAATACGAGATGAAATATTCCACTGCATTATCAGGAAAGAACGCTTTGAATTCCCCATACAGTTGCGCTGCCAGGGTTTTGTTGTGAGAAACGATAAGTGTGGGTTTATTTACTGCCTGGATCACATTTGCCACTGTGTATGTCTTGCCACTACCTGTTACACCCAGTAACGTTTGAAAAGGTAATCCCGAATTAACGCCGTTAATTAGTTCCTCTATCGCCTCGGGTTGATCACCACTGGGGGAATAATCGGTTTTTAGTCTAAATACTGCCATAATGACATAAAGTATTCATTTATGACAGATAATCAAGGCTGAAGAAAATTAAAGTAAAAAGAAGCTGGAGATTGGAGCTGCCATGCTGCCATGCTAAGTAAAATTATTGTTAAATCTGGAAATAATCAAGTTCTGGAGTCGAGATATTAAAAGCTTCCATTTGCTTTAAAGGATATGAATACTAAAATACTGACCTATGTACGATACTCAGACAATCATATTCTTCTTGATATTAATCATTTCAATCCTGGCATTTATTAGGGAATGGTTTCCAATCGAAGTCACTTCCCTATTGGTGCTGGCTGTTTTGTTAATCACCGGTTTGGTTGACGCTCATCAGGCGATATCTGGATTCTCCAATAAAGCTGTGATCACGATTGCTGCAATGTTCATTCTAAGCCACGCTTTTACTAAAACAGGTTTTATTAGAGTATTTACTGTCTGGCTGGAGAACAGTGGCCAAGGCAGAAACTGGCTGGTTTCTACCCTGTTTTTGGTTTCGGTAAGTATTTTTTCTGCTTTTATCAATAACACAGCGACTGTAGCAATACTCATACCGGTAGCCATCGACCTGTCGCACCGCCTGAAAATAAGTGCTTCTAAGATTATGATGCCTCTCTCATTCGCAGCCATTGTAGGGGGTACCTGTACTGTTATTGGTACTTCAACAAATCTAATAGTTAATGATATTGCTTATGAAGCTGGTTATCAAATTGGTGTCTTCGAGTTAAGTAAGCTGGGGATAATTCTGGTAGTTGCCACCCTGGCATATATTCTGGTTGCCCAGAAATGGATTCTTCCCTCTAGGGTTCCTGTCAAAGGATTGACGAAAAAGTATCACATGGGCACATATTTAACAGAAGTCGTGATCTCGCCAGAATCTCCCTTAAACGGGAAAAAATTCATCGATCTGAATCTTGGCTCTAAATACGATCTGACTGTCCTCGAAATTATTCGTCATGGCAATCACATTACCACAAACATCCGTAATATTATTCTCAGACCAGATGATATCCTTCTGGTTCAGTGTTCGGTAGACAAGCTTCAGACCTTTCGTGCTGAACAAAAAGTCCTGCTCCTTACCGATGTTAAATTGGACGATAATGAGCTGGCAGATAATGAAAATATTCTTGTGGAGGCCATGGTCTCTCCCAATTCTAGTCTGGCTGGATTGTCTCTTATGGAAATTGATTTCAGGCGCCGTTACGGAGTTTTCGTCCTGGCACTGAGACGCTATCGCGAAATTGTCCGAAGCAAGGTGGCGCACGTCCATTTGAGACACTTTGATACGTTGCTGATCTTTGGGTCCCGGACACGTGTTGCAGCATTGAATTCAGATCCGAATTTCATCATGCTGGATGAATTAGATACAACCCTGCATAAAATTAAATATTGGTGGCTTGCTGTGGCCATAATTCCACTGGTGATTACTGTGGCAGCCCTGAACCTCATGTCAATAATGGAAGCTTCACTGCTTGGGGCTATACTGGTCATGGCCACTGGTATTGTCCCCCCCCAGGAAGCCTACAAAGCCATTAATTGGACGGTGATCTTTCTTATCGCGGCATTGATTCCTTTGGGTGATGCCATGGAAACAATTCATTTGTCCGATAAAATCTCAGGGCTGATTATTTCCGCCAGTGGAAGCTTTGGTGATATTGGTCTCATCGCCATCATTTTCTTCATTACAATGATGATGACCTCATTTCTTTCTCATTCAGCGACAGCGATTATCATGACGCCCCTGGCTATTAAATCGGCTGGAATCCTGGGATTGGATCCTATTCCCTTTATTATGACCATTATGTTTGCAGCATCACTTTCCTTTATGACGCCAAACGGTTACCAAACCAATACCATGGTTTATAATCCAGGCGGATACCGGTATTTGGATTTTATCCGCGTCGGTTTGCCATTGAATATTATACTCGGGATTATTGGAGTAGTACTCATACCAATAATCTGGCCGCTATAGATTCAACCATTTATCCTTAACACCTGAATTAATTCAGGTGTTAAAAAGAACTACTGACAATGTTTGATGTTTTGCGGAGGTGGCCCCGCCTGTAGCGGGGTTCAGAGACTGAGCAAAGCGAATCCCGCTATTAGCGGGACGAACTCCCCATTAGTAGTTTCTTAAAAGCCTGGCCACCTTTGTAT
>JABMOT010000262.1 GCA_013202385.1 Fidelibacterota bacterium | reverse complement strand
AATTCGGCTCTGGATATGTTTCTTACCTGGAATGGATGAAATATGTGTACCCTATGGTTTTGGTTCAGATTCCCTTTACGGTATTGATTCTCCTTTGGACGTTTAAACCCGAACAGACTAATCTGGATAGCGCCGTGCGAAAATTGGTCATTGATGTGGCTCATGCAGGGAAAGTCAAAGCCAAGGAATGGCTGGCCATTTTCCTTTTTGTGCTTGTTTTTCTTGGCTGGGTTTTTCTTAGTGAAGATTTTGGTCTTGGCATTATAGCACTCCTTGGCGTTTTTCTTTATCTCGCTTTTGGGTTGGTCGAGTGGAACGAACTAAACCGTAAAACCAATTGGGGGGTAATTCTACTCTTTGGTGCAGCAATCTCCATTGGAATCCAGATGAAAGAAACGGGTGCTGCAGAATGGGTCGCCTCTATTATCATTACAAATCTGAGTAAAATAATTGATAGTCAAGCTGTGTTACAGGGGAGCGTCTCTGTGATCCTTTCGGGGATTATGTCAAATGTACTGAGTAGCTCTGCTACTGTGGCTGTTGTGGGACCCATAGTTCTGGGCTTTGGCGGGGATCAGATCTTAACAGGATTTGCTACGGCCATTGCATCCGCTTTTGGATACTTTACCGCGGTTGCAGCACCAGCATGTACGATTATTTATTCAAGTGGATTGGTTAAATCAAAAGATTTTCTCCGAGCAGGTTGGAAAATGGCTGTTTTATCCATTTTAAGCCTGCTTGGATTATCCCTAATATGGTGGCCGATGTTATGACAAAAAAAAGCGCTTTAATTAATCCCAAAAACCTAAAGTTTCTCACGGCAGTCAGCAGTGCTGAATACTCTAAGTCAACCTTGAAGATGGGTGCTCTGATTGCATCCGTGTTCAATGCAAAGATGGGGGTTGTCTATGTGGGCGATAAAGCCAATGAGTTCCACGGCAGCTTCGTAAATCTCACGCGCCAAAACCTGGATAATTGGAATATCATCCATCCTGGGCTGGAAGTGCTGGAGTGGGCACTCGGTGAACTAAAAAGATGGAATCCTGAGAATAAAGCTCTGGCAAATATTCAATTCAATCCTGATCATGTTTATGAGGAGGATGGTAGAGTAAAGGTCATTTTGCCAGGTGAGAACGGGAGTGGGATCGAACTCATCCTCCGCGAGGGGGAGCTGGTAAATGAACTGCGAAAAGAAATTCAGTTAGAGGGGTACGACCTAGCCATTATTGGGGGTAGCCAGAATAAACGAACGAGAGCACATTCTCTGCTTCAGTATCTACCAGCCTCTATTTTCGTGCTTCAACAATTTAATCCTCGAAAAAAATACAAATTACTCCTACTGGTGGATGATTCGGCTGCAACGGCGAAATCCATAGAATGGGGGGCTTTGATTGCTAAGAAGCTGGATTGGCCGGTACGAACGCTTACCGTTTCCAAGACGAAAATTTTTGGTGCTGGCTATCAAGGGGCTGCAGATATGTCCAAGGCTTACTTTGAATCCAGGGGCATCGAGGTTGAGCAATTTTTCCTAACAGGTGACCCTGTACGGACCTTTGTTGAATTTGCCGGTGATAATCATTTTGTCATCATGGGAGCATCTACTCTGAATCCGATAAAACAATTGTTGTTTGGCAGTAAGCCCATTCAAACGCTGAAACAGACTGATGTTCCAATCTTGATCGTCCGCTAGCGGGTTTTACCCTCATGCGTATTTCTACTGATATGCTTTTCTGGGTTCAGCAGAAGAGATGGCTGTTAATGGCCTTAGCTCTCGGTGTTGTACTCTATTTTATTGTACCCAGCCCTTCAGGTTTGAGTGTTGAAGCGTATCACATTCTGATCATCATTCTCATGACTTTGATCCTCATCATTAAAGAACCGATTCCTCTCCCTGCTATTGCCCTTCAATTAATTTTCTGGCAGGTGATCATTGGGGGGAGCACCCCTAACGAGGTTGGAAGTTATTTCATGAACGACGCAGTATTCTTCATTATGGGGTCGCTCATGTTGGCCGTAGCTATTGTCAGCCAGGGTCTTGACAAGCGTTTGGCTCTGGGAATTATCAGGTTAACAGGAAATAAAACCTGGCGCATCGTCTCGGGCTTTACCGCCATCTCTGCTATTCTTTCAAGTTTTATGGGACCGCACATGGTAACTGCGATGCTGTTACCAGTTGCCCTGACCCTTATTCGTTTTGCCTCAAAAGACAAGCGAACCCATCCCGGTTTAACTGCTGCTCTCCTTTTTTCAATTGCCTATGGTGCAACGGTTGGATCTATTGGTTCGCCCAGTGGGGGTGGCCGAAACGTGATTATGATGAATTACTGGATTGAATTTGGATCTGGAAGTCTGAACTATGTTGATTGGATCAAAATGGTTTATCCCATGGTGCTTATTGAGATTCCGCTTACAATTCTGATCATTATGAAGACTTTCCCATCGGAGTTGAAGATCCTGGATACAGCGGTTAGACGTCTCTCTGTGGAAGTAGCTCGTGGAGGAAAAACATCCTTGAAGGAGTTTTTTTCCGTGGCTCTTTTTATTGCCGTCCTGGCTGGCTGGATCATGTTGAGTGAGGAGTATGGCTTGGGCAGTATTGCGCTTATTGGCGTCTTCCTGTTTATGGCTTTTGGGCTGGTCACTTGGAAGGACTTGAGTTCCAATGTAAACTGGGGTGTTATTTTGTTATTTGGATCTACGATTTCAATCGGTGTTCAGATGAAAAATACGGGGGCGGCGTCCTGGTTAGCTGAAATTCTTGTGAACTTTCTCTCAGGTGTGATTCCGAATATAGATGTGTTAAGAGCAATCGTTTCAGTCGCCCTTAGTGGTGTTATGTCAAATCTTTTAAGTAGTTCCGCTACTGTTGCAGTAGCAGGTCCCGTTGTACTAAACCTGGGTGGTGATCCAATTCTTTTGGGACTGGCTTCGGTGATCGCGTCGGCATTTGGTTATTTTACAGCTGTGGCAGCTCCAGCTTGTACGATTATCTACTCAAGTGGGCTTGTGAAAGCCTCGGACTTT
>JABMOT010000261.1 GCA_013202385.1 Fidelibacterota bacterium | reverse complement strand
TTGAGAATGCCAGCTACAGTCTTACTATTTGCGCCGAACGAACGGCATTATTTAGTGCCATTGCCGCTGGAGAAAGAGAATTCAGTCATTTGGTTGTGGCTACTGAGAATGGGGTCAGCCCCTGTGGAGCATGCCGGCAGGTCATTTGGGAATTGTGTGGAGACATCCCCATTACCATCGTGAATGAATCAGGCGAGACACAGGAAACTCGCTCCTCAGAATTGCTACCCTACGCGTTCAGTCAACAGGATCTGATCTCTTAGGAGCACAGATCCCACAAAAGATTTCAGGAGATGAATAGCCAATGGAGCATCTAACGCCCCATCACAGTGGTTGGATTGAAGTCATCACAGGATCCATGTTCAGCGGAAAAACCGAGGAACTTATCAGAAGATTGAGACGTGCCCAAATAGCCCGGCAGCACGTTGCTATTTTTAAACCAGATATCGATACTCGTTTCAGCGATGATCACATTGTTTCTCACAGTCGCCAGCAATTGGAATCCACCCGAGTAAAAAAGGCTACAGACATACTCGCCCTGGCGAAACATGTTCAGGTTGTGGGAATTGATGAGGCGCAATTTTTTGATGCTGGGATCATCGAAGTTTGTAGAATTCTGGCAAAACAAAAAAAACGGGTGATCGTTGCCGGCCTGGAAAAGGATTTTCGCGCCCAACCCTTCGGTCACATGCCTGAGCTGATCATCGATGCTGAATATGTCACCAAAAATTTAGCCATTTGCGTCATCTGTGGAAATCCGGCTGGGTTTACCCAGCGCCTGACGAATAGCGGGGATCAAATTCTGGTTGGTGAAACTGAAGCCTACGAAGCTAGATGCCGTAACTGTTACGAAGAACCAAAGGAATAATTGTATGCAGAGATTTACAGGATTACTCGGTGTTGCTGCCCTATTGGGAATCGCTTATCTCATGTCTAATAACCGCAAGGCCATCAACAAGCGGGTCGTTTATTGGGGTCTGGGGCTCCAGATTACCTTTGCCGTATTTATCCTGGCAACCCCAATTGGTCAGCCCCTTTTTATATTTTTTGATCGCGGAATCAGACGTTTGCTTTCATTTTCCGATAGTGGAGCTCAATTTTTGTTTAACGCCCTCGCCATAGGTCCTGGAAATGAAGGCAGTCTCGGATTTTTCTTTGCTTTCCAAATTTTACCTACGATCATCTTTTTCTCAGCCTTTATGGCAATTCTTTACCATATCGGTTTGATGCAATTTATCGTTAAGTATATCGCCAGAGCAATGCAGAAGACTATGGGAACCAGTGGCGCTGAAACCCTGTCAGCTTCTGCAAATATATTTGTCGGCCAAACAGAAGCTCCGCTGGTGATTCGCCCCTTTGTGAAATCAATGACAAAAAGCGAATTCATGGCTGTGATGACGGGTGGCTTCGCGACGATGGCCGGAGGTGTACTGGCCATTTATGCTAAATGGTTGGCGGATATTCCTAATATTGCCGGACACCTCATGGCTGCCTCAGTAATGAGTGCTCCTGCAGCTCTGGTAATAGCTAAAATAATTTACCCTGAAGTAGAAGATTCTCCGACCCAGGGAGACCTCAAAATGGATATTGAAAAAACGGGTGGAAACGTCATGGAGGCCATTGCCAGAGGCACCAACGACGGAATGAAACTGGCCGCCAATGTCGGTGCCATGCTGATTGCAATTGTAGCTCTGGTTGCCGCAGGGAATTATGCCCTTGGATGGATAGGACTCAGTATTCAGCAGGTGCTGGGGTGGGTATTTTCTCCACTGGCTTTACTTATGGGTATCCCCTACGCCGATATTTTTACTGTTGGTCAGCTGATGGGTGAAAAAATTGTTCTCACCGAGCTCGTGGCCTATGCTCACCTACAGGAAATGGCTCCTGTTTTGACTGAGAAGTCTCTTATTATCAGTTCCTATGCATTGTGCGGTTTTGCAAATTTTGCATCAATCGGAATACAGATTGGAGGGATCGGCTCCCTGGCCCCAGAAAGACGGGGTGATCTCTCTCAGGTGGCATTAAAAGCGATGATCGGTGGAGCACTGGCATCCTGGCTCACAGCCACGATTGCTGGGATCATGCTATGATGATATTCAATTCAGATGATGCCCGTTCGGCACAAGATTTGTTGTAGTTTTGACAAATTGGAGAATTGCTAATATGCGCATAATTTTTTTAGGACCTCCCGGTGCAGGTAAGGGAACTCAAGCCAAACTTATTGTCAAAGACTTTCACATTTTACAACTCTCAACGGGGGATCTCTTACGTGCCCATCGTACGCAAGGCACAGACTTGGGTCTGAAGGCGATGTCCTATATGGATGGAGGGAATCTGGTACCTGACGAAGTCATCCTGGGAATGGTGGCCGAGGAATTCCAAAAACCCGAACTCCAGGCTGGCTATATTCTAGACGGTTTCCCCAGAACCTGCCCCCAGGCAGAGGGTCTCGACAAACTTTTAGTAGAGCAAGGTCAAAATCTGGATCATGTTCTGGTTTTAGAAGTCCCCGATTCAGAATTGGTCAGAAGACTCACGGCTCGCAGAAGTTGTTCGAAGTGCGGCCATATTTATAATTTGGTATTCAACCCACCTAAAGTTGATGGGTTCTGTGATCATGACGACAGTCCCCTGATCCACCGCTCAGACGATACGGAAGCAACAGTAATAAATCGGTTAAAAGTTTATAAGGATCAGACCAGACCGCTCATCGAGCATTATAAACCCATGGGTTTGGTGAGATCTATTGATGGAACTGGAGAGGTGAAGGATATATACCAGCGTATTCTTATTGCCTTAAAATAAATATGTATATTCTGGGTGTTACAGGGAACATGGGTTCTGGAAAAAGTACGGTGAGTGACCACCTGGCCAATCTGGGAGCAGTCGTGTCGCACTCTGACGATCTGGCAAAAGAAATTCTCCAAAACAATAAAGAAATACTGGCAGCGTTGAGCAATCGCTTTGGTTCGGATATTTTCGATAATTTTGGAAAGCTGCAAAGACACATATTGGCGGAGCGCGCTTTTGCCAGTCAGGAGGATCAACTTTTCCTCAATCATTTGATTCATCCTGAAGTTAAGAAAATAACCCGGACCCGTATTGATACTGCCAGTGCCAGCCACAAACCGATGTTTGTGATTGATGCCCCCCTGTTATTTGAAGCCCATGTTGATAGCATCACGGATAGTGTGTTGGTGATAGTGGCAGACCGCAATTTTCGACAAGGTCGCGTAGCCAAACGAAGCCAAATTTCAACTCAAGATTTTGAACGCCGTGATGCGCTGCAAATGCCTATTGAGGAAAAGATACGGCGGGCACAACATGTCATCCATAACGATGGAAGTTTGGATGAACTACTGAAAAAAGTGGACGCGCTTTACACCGAACTTATTCATTAAGATAGGCATGTAGTCTAATGGCATGGTTATCTGTCATGCCTGCCACCCAATCACAGACAATACGCATTTTTTGATCCTCGTCATGTTGATCATGTATTCCCACTGGCAAGGGTAGAACTTCAAGTACTTTTCGTTTCGCCAAAACGGCGTCACGATAATAGAGGAATAGTTCTTCGAGTATCTCCACCCCGGCTGATTCTGGTATCCTGACATAATCAGAATTGTAGATCAGGCTATAATTGAGTGCCCGTAGCGCCATCAACTCAGCGTTGGCCTCCTCACCAATTTTCAGCCGATATTGATAGCGTGGAACGCTTAAAAAGGGCTCCTCAATTAACTCCAGCGAAATTGCATAAATCCAACGACCAATCAGACTGGCAATAAAGCGTGACATGGGATATTTATCCTTAAGAACATCCTGAACCTCAGCTCTGAGAGACTGACTGGCTGATGGATATTGATCTTGCCAATAAGCCTCAACTTGACCGGGCGATATCAAACTTTGCTTCACGCCATCAAAAAGGTCGGATGTGGTATAAGCAATATCATCTGCCAAATCCATGATGGCACATTCAATAGATCGGATCTGCTTTCCGCTCTGGGCCAATTGATCTAGCTTAGAATCAGCATGCACCCAGCTCAAAATTTTGGCCTGTTCCGGGTAAAGAAATTTCGCGCCCTGGGCTGAGTTTTTTTTGCCAACTATTTTGTATTTAAGAATACCATCAAGACATGCCCGGGTTGCCTGCATGCCTCCGTTGGAAAACCAACGCCTATCACCACGCACAATATCAGTAAGGATTCGGAGCGACTGGGCATTCCCCTCAAACCCACCCCATGGATCCATGAGCTCATTGAGTCGAGATTCTCCCTTATGACCAATGGGAGGATTCCCAAGATCATGGGCCAAACAGGCAGCTTCCACCAGGGCAGAATCAATTTGGTGGTCCTGAGTTAGAAAGGGTGTGCTGCGATTCAAATAGTTGGCGATTGATCTCCCAATTTGGGCAACTTCAATGGAATGTGTCAAACGCGTTCGATATTGATCGGATTGACCCGTGACATAAACCTGAGTCTTCCCCTGCAGGCGTCGGAAGGCTGTGGAGTGAATAATTCTGTCTCGATCGACCTCAAAGGCGTTGCGGTATTCGTTTTCAGGGAGGTGACGTTCCCCCACTGATTCGTAATCCCAGTCTGTATAAAAAGTATTTTTTATAGTCATTGATTCAAAGTAACAGTGAAAATGCTTATGAACAATTGATTAGAGCATCTGGAAACGAGCACTTTCGTTGAGTAGCGCGATAATATAACACTGCAGTTTAAGACTTTCTGGCACGCGGATGAAAACTACTATGAACCTCCTTCAGGTAAGTACTATCCAGATGGGTGTAAATCTGGGTAGTTGAAATATCCACATGGCCCAGCATTTCCTGAACGATACGGAGATCCGCCCCACCTTCTAATAAATGGGTGGCAAAGGAGTGGCGAAAGGTGTGGGGACTGACTGACTTATTGAGGCCAGCCGTCTCAGCCAGTTGCTTCAGAATAAACCAGATCCCCTTCCGCTGAAGGGGTTTTCCCTTATTATTCAGAAATAATATGCCTGCATTATAATAACCTTTTTCCAGCGAGGGACGACCATGTTCAACATATTCTAGCAGCCATTTTTTTGCTTCTCCACCAAGGGGTACAATGCGCTCCTTGTTGCCCTTTCCTCGAATCAGAATAAGATCTTCATCTAGTAAAAGTTGCTCCATGCTGAGATTGCAGACCTCAGAAACACGCATACCTGCCGCATACATGAGCTCAAATAGCGCTCTGTCTCGGAGACCCAGAGCTGTATCGAGGTCGATGGCATTAAGCAGCAGCTCAATATCTTCGTAATTCAATATCTTGGGCAGGCTTGCTGGCAGTTTTGGTGAATCCAGGAATTGGGTTGGATCATTATCCAGATACCCCTCCATAATCAGAAATTTATAGTAGGCCCTTAGAGATGAAAAATGTCGTGCCACACTCGTTTCAGCCATTTTACGCTGTTTCAAATGACGGGCATAATCAGTCAAATCCTGGTGATCAACACGACCTGGATTTAGGATGTTCTTGATACTTAAAAATTGCCAGAAATCAGCAAGATCATCAAGATATGCTTGCTGGGTATTCTTGGCCAGATTGCGTTCAACCCGGAGATAATTGAGAAAATCCTGCAGATATTGCTCTGATACAGCCATGGGAGAATATAAGCGCTGTTTGAAATTGGGAACTGAAAACTTGGATCAATCTGACATGCCAGGCAAACACTCAGGCTTCATCGGATTCCTGAGTGAAGCGTCAACCCAGCTTCTCCACTACCCCTCACTGTCATTCTGAATGAGCGCAGCTCACGAAGAATCTTGATCCCATACCGTGAATTAATAATTGATAATCACCCATCGAGGAGATTCTTTGCTTCGCTCAGAATGATGGTAAAACGAAATTTAATGCTTGTGAATCGCTTTTGCGAAAGCTTCCATTAAATGAGTCTTTGAGGAGTCTTCCAAAACGTTACCTGTGACAATAAAGGCTGCTCCGGCTTCAACCAGAGCTTTGGCGACCTCTGGTGAATGTATGCCTCCTCCAACAATAACTGGCACATCTGTATATTTACATACGGCCTGCACCATGCGCGGAGTCACTGAATACTGGGCACCACTACCAGCTTCCAGATAGATGAATTTGAATCCCAGATATTCTGCTGCAAGAGCATGTGCAACAGCGATTTCATCTTTATCACGGGGAATAGGCTTTGAGCCACTCATGAATTCTGCGCTGGTCACCCTACCACTCTCGATTAGCATATAAGCTGTCGCCATTGGCTCGATGCCCAGCTCATGTACGACGGGGGCTGCAAGTACCTGATCTCCAATAAGGTATTGGGGATTACGACCGCTAATTACAGATAAAAAGAATACTGCGTCAACATATGGCGTAAGTTGGTTTACGTTTCCAGGAAATAGAATTAGAGGTAAGGTGGCAATCTCCTGAATTTTTTTCATTTTCTGATGAGCACCTTCACCAATGATAAGTGAACTGCCTACCATGATCCCATCAGCGCCAGATGTGTTGATTCTCTTAATAAACACTTCAACTTCCTGAATATCCCAGCGTTCGGGATCGACAAGCACCAGGTAACCGGCTCCTCGTTGAACTCTGGTGTCCATCATTTGCTGGTAAACACTCAAGTTGAATATCCTTTCAGGAAGGTCAACAGATCATCCATTTCAGCTTTAGTACGCTTTTCAGTCACTGCGATAAGCAGTTTATCTTCGGCTTCTTTGTCAAATTGGCTGAGTGCTACCCCCGGAAAGAAACCTGCTCTGGCAGCTTCCTCACCCAGTGCCTTGGCCGAACCAGGAACTTTTACAACAAATTCGTTGAAATAATATTTGGTCTCGAGAGAATAACCCTCAAGATTGTCGATAGCCTCTGCCAGATAATGTGCCTTTTGGGTGCAAAGTTCAGCAACTTTCCTGAGTCCATTTTTTCCCAATGTCGACATGTAGATACAGGCAGCCAGAGCATTTAAGCCCTGGTTGGTACAAATATTGGAAGTCGCTTTTTCACGACGAATGTCCTGCTCTCTGGTTCGGAGCACCATAACAAATGCCCGGTTCCCATGGACATCAATACTTTCACCAGCGATACGACCAGGAATTTTCCGGATAAGTGCCTCTTTGACAGCCATAAAGCCCAAATAGGGACCCCCAAAACTCAGATGATTTCCCAGGGATTGACCTTCACCGACCACAATATCCGCCCCCAGTTTTCCTGGGGCTTCCAGGAGATTCAAACTGATCGGATTTACCACAGCAATGAGCAACACTTTTGGATCTGAGATCCTGCTTTTTATCGCAGAAAGATCCTCTAGACCGCCATAAAAATTTGGATTCTGGATGACAACTCCGGCAGTCATTTCATCAAGCATTTCTGCCAAGGAGTTTAAGTTGGTTATGCCATCTTCAAGGTCAATGAACTCAAAATCTAAACCTTGGTGTCGGGCGTAGGTTAGGGCTACATCCACATAGACAGGATTCACCGACTTTGAGATGAGAATCTTTTTTCTGCCTGTATGACGCGTCGCGAGAAGACAGGCTTCAGCCATGGCGCTGGCCCCATCATACATGGATGAATTAGCCAGATCCATACCGCTTAATTCACAGATCATTGATTGGTACTCATACATGGCCTGCAAAGTCCCCTGTGAAACTTCTGCCTGGTAGGGGGTGTAAGCCGTGTAGAATTCAGATCGACTGATCAACACGTCTACAATGTGTGGGATAAAATGATCGTAGCTACCTGCGCCAAGAAAAGATACATAGGAACTTGTATTGGCGTCAGCGGAGACAATTTTCAGGACATCCCGCTTGTGTTCCATCTCAGATTTGGCAGGGGGCAGAGGAAGTTTTCCGATGAATCGAAGCGCTCCCGGAATGCTATCCAACAATTCTTCAAATGAGGTGATACCCACCTCATTTAACATTTTTAATTGTTCTGCTTCCGTATTGGGTATGTATTGGTGCATAGTCGTCCTATCAGGAGATACTCGCTGTATAATCCGCTGCACTCATCAGGCTCTCTAGTTCAGAGGGGTTACTGATTTTGACTTTCAGTATCCATCCGGCACCATATGCATCCTGGTTTATCAGATCCGATTCGTCATCCAGAGCCTCATTAACGGCTACAATACTTCCGCTTAGCGGTAAAAAAACATCGGCAACCGTTTTAACAGCCTCAATTGTTGCTGCTACATCACCCATCTCAAAATTTTCATCCACACTTGGCAGTTCAACAAAAACCACATCTCCGAGTTCCCCCTGAGCGTAGTCTGTGATTCCTATGGTCGCAATATCACCCTCCATGAGAATCCACTCATGGTCACTGGTATATTTCAAGTCTGCAGGTACGTTCATTTTTAGTCTCCTAAATCAGGTGTTAGTTGGGCCTGACAAAATATTTTTCATTCCAAAACAGCAAAATTCCCGCCAAATCTTAGCTTCAAATCGGGATAGCATTAACGAAGATTAGCGAATTGTGTCGAACATTATTCTCGACTAGGGTCATATTTGAAAGATTCCAGAAAATGGGTATCAAAATTGCCTTTACGAAACCTCTCATTTTCAAGCAACTGAATATGAAAGGGAATCGTGGTTTTCGGTCCCTCAATGATGAATTCATTCAAAGCACCAAGCATGCGTTCGATGGCTTGAGTCCGGTTGGGAGCATGCACCACAAGTTTTGCCAGCATGGAGTCATAATGCGGTGGAATCTGGTATCCACTATAGATGTGGCTGTCAACGCGAATACCCCGCCCACCTGGGAAGTGAACAGATTCTATCAGTAAAGGTGATGGTCTAAAATTTTTGGCTGGATCCTCAGCATTGATGCGACACTCAATGGAGTGACCTCTTAGTTTTAGCTTCGCCAACCAGTCAGGCAATTTTTCACCAGCATGGCATTTAATCTGCTCCCTGACAATGTCTACTCCAGTCACTTCTTCTGAGACGGTATGCTCCACCTGAATACGGGTATTCATTTCCATGAAATAAAATTTGCCGTGTTTGTCCAGCAAAAATTCAATGGTCCCAGCACCGACGTAATTCACACGCTTAGCACCGGCTACTGCTGCTGCGCTCATCGCCTGCCGCAAGGATTCGGAAACAACTGCAGAAGGAGACTCCTCCAGCAGCTTTTGGTGGCGCCTTTGAATGGAACATTCACGTTCGCCCAGCGAATAGACATTTCCATGGGAGTCACCAATGAGTTGAACTTCAATATGACGAGGATTCTCGATATATTTTTCCAGATATAAGCCATCGTTGCCAAAAGCAGTGCCTGATTCTGCCTGTGCCATGCCATAAAACATGGCGACATCTTCTGCGCGATAGACAACGCGCATGCCACGTCCGCCACCACCAGCGGTGGCTTTCAGAATTACCGGGTAACCCATCTCGTCTGCCATTCTGCGTGCTTCTGCAGCCGAAGTGAGAATACCCTGGCTCCCGGGAATCACAGGAACGCCGGCAGCCTTCATGGTTTCCTTGGCAGATGCCTTGTCACCCATTGACCGAATCATCGTGCCATCTGGCCCGATAAAATCGACATTGTGCTTGCTACACATGTCAGCGAAGTCGGCATTTTCTGCCAGAAATCCGTATCCAGGGTGAATTGCATCGGCATTGGTAAGTTCTGCAGCAGTAAGTATGGCCTGAGTGTTGAGATAGCTTAGCTGAGATGGGCCAGGGCCAATACAGACAGCTTCATCGGCAAATTTGGTGTGGAGGGACAGTTCATCAGCTTCAGAAAAGACTGCGACACTCTTTATTCCCATCTCCCGGCAGGCGCGAATAACTCTGAGGGCAATCTCCCCCCGATTTGCAATGAGAATTTTAGTATACATAAAGTCTTATTTAGGGTTCAATGAGAAAAAGAGTTTGACCATATTCCACGGGTTGAGCGTTGTCCAGGGCAATATCCAACAGGACGCCAGATATTTCTGCTTCAACCTCGTTCATAATCTTCATGGCCTCGATGATACAGAGTGTATCTCCTTTGCTGATATGGTCACCCACCTTGACAAAGGGATCCACTTCTGGAGAGGGTGAACGATAAAAAGTTCCAACCATGGGAGACTTTATCGCTACACCTTTCTGGGAGCTTTCTTCGTCTGCGAGTGGGACAGGAGCCACCACCGGCGACGGGGTAGAAGGTTCACTCATGCTAGAATTATGGACCATCATGGTTCCGCCCTGACGCGAGACTCGAATTTTTTTGCCCCAAGACCCTACTTCAATCTCAGATATACTGGACTTTTCTAATAAGGCAATGAGTTGTTCAATATCTTTTGTATTCAAAATAATTATCTCCTAAGCCCGCACGCGTTCCAGATATTCCCCTGATCGTGTATCCACTTTTACTTTGTCCCCGATATTTAGAAACAATGGAACCGTTACTTTCAGGCCCGTTTCCAGTATGGCAGGTTTTGACCCACCCGTTGCAGTATCTCCTCGAAAGCCAGGTTCTGTTTCCGTAACCTCCAAAATGACATGAGCGGCTACTTCAACTTCCACTGGAGTCGATTCTCTGAACAGAACTTTGATCAGGTCATTTTCTTTCAGAAAGTCTTTGACGGAAGTCATTAACTCCGCATCAAGCGCGATCTGCTCATAGGTTTCGTTGTCCATGATATGATAATGTGATTCATCGGAATAAAGAAAGGTCATTTCAGTAGCCGTCAATTTTACATCGTCAATTTTTTCACCTGAACGAAAGGTTTGCTCTATAACTTGGCCACCCGGGATTTTTTTTAATTTGGTTCGGACGAAGGCATTGCCTTTGCCCGGTTTAACGTGAAGAAATTCAACGACTTTCCATAAAGTGCCATTCAATTCCATCACCACGTTGTTTTTAATATCAGATGTACTGCCCATTTCTCTGCCAAGCTCCTCGTTAAGTGGCGCGAAGTTAATCGGGGTCTGAAATCATGGCAAACTTTTTATCCTTGAGCATCACAACTTGAAGCTATTAGGAAACCTTCAAAATGATCTAATTCTCAGGTGAAAAATGGCTTGATTCAGCAATTTGGTAAATCCCCTTTTTGTGGGTTTTTTCCTCTTGTCTTCTGGTAATCATATTCATAATTAACGACCGATGGAAAATTTGACCACCCTCGTTTTGGATAAATGGATTGAGACCCTGCCCCTCATCGGGTTATATGCTGAATCTCATTACCGTTTTCGCATCCCATTCAGTCGCTACTTCAAAAGGGAACCAGAACTCATATTTGATGCACCCTGGCGTCTTGATCCTGGAAAGAGTCCCACCCTTTTCCTCGTGATTAAGGATGCCCATTTATTCCCCGTAAGGCTCAACTCGGTTGATATTGAAGTTCATCAGAACACAAAATTTATCTGTAGTCAATCCTGGCCGCTTGAAGAAAATATTAACAGCCCCCAAAGCTATTTAGAATTTGTTCTATCCGAATGTGAGCTCCCAATTGGTGAGCTAGAATTCACGCCCAGACTCAGCTATGCCATAGCAGGCAAACAGCGGCAGATGATTGTTGATAACTATTCCCAGCTTGAAAAAAGGCCCTTAAGAATTACTATCGGGTCAGAACCACTTCCAAAGCTGAAGGGTTGGCTAAGTGGCGATACACACCTGCATAGTTCGCTAACCAATGATCAAATAGAATTTGGTGCCTCGCTGGAGCAAACGCTAAAAAGTGCCGAACTTGTCGGTATGGATTTTATCACAGCCACGGATCACTCTTACGATCTGGACGATTTGCCTGAAAGCTACCTGCAGAATGATCCTGATTTGGTTAAATGGAAGGACAGCCGGGATTCAATTTCTAAAATGAATGCCTCCAACGATCTGACCATTATACCTGGTGAAGAAATCAGTGTATCAAATGCCAGAGGGGCAACTGTCCATTTTTTACATTTCAACGACCCCGTCTATTTCCCCGGTAATGGAGACAGCGGGGAGGATTGGCCCAGGTTGAAGTCCCAACTCAGCATCGATGACGTATTATCAAAACGGTCCACCAATACTGTGTCTGTAGGTGCCCATACAGCTTATAAATTCCCCTGGCTTCAAAGGCTGCTGCTAAAACGTGGGTTTTGGGAAGCCGAAGACCATAAAAATCCAGATCTGGATGGCGTCCAGATCCTGTGCGGAACACCAGCATCGGCAGCGTTCCATGCCTCGCGGCAACTGTGGATCGAAGCTTTATTAGAGGGTCGACATCTCGGGGCTTATGGTGGCAGTGATGGACATGGAAATTTTAATCGCAACTGGCATGTAAAACTGCCCGTCTGGTCACTCGGAATCCATGAAGACCAAATTTTTGCTCAGTCCAGAACCTTATTGAGATGCAGCTCAAATGGAACGGATGACCTTATCGAAGCAATGAAAACTTGTCGCACTGCACTGACCACAGGTCCAGTGGGAGAAATGAAACTTGGCCACTCAGATCGTTGGTATGAAATCGGGGATACGTTGACACTTGCAGACGGAGAAACTGTGGAACTCGCTGTAAATGGCCAGTCTACTGCGGAGTTTGGCTCTCAACTGGATGTTTCGATTTATTCAGGAGATCTTGAAAAAGTGCAGGAATCCCTGCTTTTTCATCAAGCTGATCTTGCAAGTAGAGTGTCCTTGACTCTGGAGTACACACCAGAAGCCAGCGGTTATCTAAGGCTTGAAATTACCAGCGATGGTTCCCGCTGGCCGGGTTTGTATCTTTCCTCTCCCATCTGGATCAAGCTAAAATAACCGACATTCGCGCCAGCTTGAATCTCAAATAGCCTTTCATCAACTCCTGCTATTTTTTAGCAAACAGCGTGTTCTATTTTTTCCACTTGATCAAATGTTGATTCTTTACATAGAAATCCTGGGCATTTATGCTCGCTGAAGCGTAGACAGAATCGACCTTCGGCATCATCTGGATGGTAAACACGCCAACAATATTTGTGCTGATGGGTTCAACTTGAACACTGGCGTCCACGGTTGTCAGCGTGCCTCTGGAAAGGGATTCTGTGGTCTTGCCAGGCTGGTCATAGGTCATGTCGAAAGTTCCATCATGTTCATAGCTATCATCCGAAATGATCATGAAATGACTAAAACCGTTCTCAATGGTTAATTCAGCACAGCGGAACATAAGATTGGTTCGAACCTGCTCTTTGGTTGTGTGTTGGTTGCCCTCAAAAAATACCTGAATCGTTGTTTCATCAATCTGTTTCTCGCTGTAACCGCCCATCATCCCCTTTGGGCCATAGGATGTGGCACAGGCTGCCAGTAGAATCAGGGCACCCAGTTGAAGGCTTAATCTAATTTGTTTACCCATGACGTTTTCCTCCCAATAATTTCGTCTTAGAATCTAATCAGCGAATTGATTTATTGCTTGTTCGCTTTTCGAACTTGCCTTTCCATTTCGCCCCACTCTTGCGGTGTAAGCACATCAAGAAAGTTAAATTCACCCGCTCCTTTTAACCACTCACCACCATCGATGGTGATGACTTCCCCATTAATATAGTGGGATTGATCAGAAACAAGATAGGCAGCCAGGTTGGCCAATTCAATGTGCTCACCCACTCTTTTTAAAGGTATCCGTTCAACAAATTGTTGTTCCAGGCCAGGGGGCAAAAGTCTTGCCCAGGCGCCTTCAGTTGGGAAAGGTCCTGGAGCAATGGCATTCATCGTGATCCCATACTTTGCCCATTCCACTGCCAGGCTTTTTGTTAAAGTTTGCACACCTGACTTTGCAATGGCTGAAGGCACGACATACCCTGATCCTGTCGTGGCATAGGTGGTAACGATATTCAATACTCTCGCTGCCTGTTTTTTCGCTATCCAGTGTTTCCCAAAGGCCAGGGTAGTGTTATAGGAGCCTCGCAGCACAATGTCAACGATGACGTCAAAGGCTTTATGGCTCAATGCTTCGGTGGGGCTCACAAAATTACCTGCGGCATTATTCAACAGGATGTCCACAGATCCGAAATGTGCTACCGCGGCTTCCAGGGCTCCATTAACAGCCCCATAATCTCGTACATCCAGCGCCAGGGGTAAAACTTCCCCGCCAGTTGCTTTCATCAACTCTGCTGCCGTCCGCTCAAGGATCTCCATTTTGCGGCTGGCGATTATGACCTTTGCTCCTAATTCCAGGAATCGTTGGGCCATGGATTTCCCTAATCCAGTGCCCCCACCTGTTACAAATATAGTCTTATCTTTTAAGAGGTCAGTTTGGAACATAATTGATTGCTTCCTTTATTTTCGAGTTCGCCAGCTCTTCCCGGCTCTTTATCTCAAATATACCATCTTCATTGTTTTACTGAAAGTTCCTGCATTCAGCCGATAAAGATACATGCCGGAGCTGACAAGATGACCTGAATAGTCTTTGCCATCCCACACCTGAGTATGCCAACCTTGAGCTTGAATACCATCGCTTAACACGCGAATCTCGCGGCCTAAAAGATCGTAGATAACCAATTGGGCCGCCCCAACTTCTGCGAGTTGATATTTGATGCTCGTCGTTGGATTGAAGGGGTTAGGATAGTTTTGGGCTAACCTATACACAGAGGGTAACAGGTCTTCGGCCAGATCCGTAAGAATATCATTCATATTGAATTGACCCGAAACATCTGAATTTAGTGGTCTGTTAGCTACCCAGCGATGGATTGTACCAATCTCAGGTAGATGGAGGACAGTTCCGTAGGCATAGTTACCTGAAATATATACGGATCCCACTGAACTCTCCACATCCAGGAACCATCCACGATCAAGAAAGAGAGTAGTATCGAGAGCATTCCACAAATTTGGATTAGCGTTTGACAGATTGGAAAGTTGGGTAGAATCTATATGACTCACATAACCATTCCAATTCATGAGCCGCGTTCTGGCCATAACTTCAGTCCAGTCGTTTAAATCGTTTATATATCCGCCAACCCCAGGGGCAAAGAATGAATCATAACCTGCCTGCCCAGGTGATGGGTCGTTTGGGTCACTCCAGTACACCCAGTCAGAGGATGGATCATTTTGACCACCTGAATTAGGATCATCTCCCGAGAAATCCCAAGCATCAAGACTATTTGAATAAGTGTTTTCAGTTGTATTCAAAACAGCTGCTAACATCCTGTAATCATCACTTTCATCATCAGGGGTCTGGTTCAGATTCCAGAGTTCAAATGGGACATTCATGATCATGGCATCTGCATAGCGCCGATAGGCTAAACCGCCTTCATTTGTGAAGCGCATCTCAAAGACTCCGCCAGCTGCTCGTCCCCAATTTTCATTTCTAAATACGCGCTCATTAAAAGACTCCACATCACTTGGTACCCCTCCACCATGTGTGACATAAAACCATGCACCTTGTACTTGCTCCGTGGGATAGTCAGGGGCGATCAGGAAATTTATCCACATGATATTTTCGTTAACATCATTGGCCAATCCGCCAGGAATATCACCAGCGGCGTTCGCAATCTGATAGACACCTTCCAGGCCTACTGGAGGATCGTTGACCAGCAGCTTAAAGCCTTCAGTTATTGGAAACCCAAACTGGTGTTCGTCCGGGAGGCTATGCCTGTCCATTAGGAGGGTCGATGTTGACCTGTTCGTGAGATTAATGCCCAAACCTGGTTCAAGCGTTCCAGTGGCATTAAAAAACTCATCTGAAAAAGTGATTTGGTAGGAGCCTTCAGTCAGTTCTGATGGGTTAACTACACGGAAGCCCATGCTACCGCCTGTATTCCCAGAGAGGTTCTCTATCCAGTAAACCGAAGGGTCTGGTTCATAACTAAGAACTTGAACGGGCACAGAAATGATAAATTCGTCCACTTCTATTGATCCATTCATAGAGACATACACCTGGAAATCAAAATGGTCTTCTGCAAACTGGGGAGCGATATAGAAAAGTGGCTGATCCTCTTCTGGAAGCGAATAGGCATATGGTTGAGGCTGCAGGTCATCTATAAATATATAATCATTCGGACCTTCATGACTTACCAGAGCTGACAAAGGGGTCACGAGCAGATTAAATGATGCGGTGGAGCTGCTCATGTTCATAAAGAAAAATGATAATTTTATGAGCTCTCCATTATTGGCAATCCCATTATCATTCAGATTATCAGCTTCAACTGAAGGGTAGCTAATACTTGCAAAAGTGGGTTCGATTAGGGTGTCATCAGGCGGGATATAAAAATTATCAACGAATGCCTGGACCCAACCATCATCTTCATTTAGCTTTGCTACTGAATTCAGAGCACTACTCCCCTGTGATATCAAAATACCATAAATCACTTCCTGGGAGTCGCCAGGGGCCATTTCAAACGGTCCAGAATTCATTAGGAAACGCCGATCGTCCGCTGAATTGTCATCGCCATCAACCCAGACATTGTCGTTGCCGTCTATATTATCGTTTGGATCGTCGGGGTGAACAAACCAGGCAATTTCACCTGTGGCTGAATTAATAAAATTGCTCCCGTCACGTAAAAATCCTTTCATGTAATTGTAGGCTTCCTCAGCAGTATTAGGATCAGCGTATAGGTCACTTCCGTTGATGTATTTGACAAACGATGTCATTCGCAAATTTTTGTAGTCTGGGATCGTGCGACCAAAGGCAAGGGCGGATTCACCAGGGGCAGGTACTATTGGACCCTGAAATAAATCGTAGCCTACTGCAGGCGCAGAATAGCCGTAATGATTATCAGCACCATCATTGTAAGCAAAACCAAGTGCCAGAAGCGTATCACATCCTACAAAATCATCTCCGGCGTTGCCAATGTCCGGGTCTGACCATAATCCAACATAAGTTTCTGATATCTGATGTTCCCCTTTATTGATGATCAGAGAGCGGATAAACATCACATCGCCTAATACATCAACACGATCGAAGCCCCAAATGGAGGTCTGCACTTCAATTCCCAATGGGGCCGATGCGAATATTGTGTGATTTGCTTCAACAGCATCATTTGAGACATACCAAATCATTTGATCCCCTAGTATCTCCGGAGAATCCGGCCCCACTGGCATGGGTGAATAAACGCCATCTTCATCAGCGTCAATAAAGGGAGCTCCGTATTCAACTGGCCAGTTTTGAAAGTCAGGGCTTGCTGCAGGGTCGTTGAAATCGACGAAATTAACTTTATAGAGCACATGTTCCGGTTCGCTTCCTTCTGAGCCGAAAGGTCCTGGAGTAAATTCCGGGCTATACTCAGCTGCTGCGATTCGGATTTCATTGTTAACTAATCCGGCAATCCAAATTCCAGAAGCGTAAATGGCATATGTACCATTCCCATGAGGCCATTCCAGCCCTGAATGGCCAGAGATCCGGTGGGACACAACCATTCCGTTATTTTCAAGATCCGAGTTTATACGATTGCCGTCGAATTCTCCAGTACTGAGCGCACGCTGTTCACTATCTGTTGGATCAGAGTGAACGCTTTCTGCCGCAATTGAGCTCGATCCCAATAAAGCTAAAAGAAGCACTACTTGAATCCTCAAATTATTAGGAAATCCACCGTAATGCATAATTGCTACCCCCCATTATATGTTCTCAGATTTAATAAGGGTCATTTTAAGCATTATAAGTTAGAAAGCATAGCTGATTCAAGGAGTCAAACGCTGGAAGCGCCCTCCCCTCCTACTTAGCCTGGAAATAATTCACAGAGATCTGAATAAATGAATCGTCGAATTTTTGTTGACATGAGAACTGACGAGACTAAGTTACTTTGTTTTTTAAAGTACTTTATCACAATACGAGGAGTGTATGAACGATAAGAATACGCAAGACGCTCAAGAGCAACTCAACTTTATTAAATCCATTATGGATGATAGCCAGAGAGTTCTGGCTGATAATGGAATGGGATTTATTGTCTGGGGAATACTGATCCTTCTGGCAGGATTCATGTCTTTCATCCTGGATCAGTACCAGTTGACCCAGTACACGGGATGGACCTACGTGCTTATGGTGGGGCTGGGATGGATCTATATGACGACTTATGATAGAAGGCGGGAAAAGCATAGTCTTGGAAATCCCCTCATCAGGAAAGTTATAGGTTCCATCTGGATTGCAGTCCTGCTGTCAATGACCATTCTGGGCTTTGCAGGTGGTGCCAGTGGAGCTATCAATCTGGACTACATGTCAGCAGTCATGTATACGGTCTTAGGAACTGCGTATTTTCTACAGGGAATCATCACTGGGAAAATGTGGGTTCGCAATTTGGGGCTGGCGTGGTGGGGTGGCTCCATCATCTTGTTCTTTATTACTGGTCCACCCGCTATCGTACTCATGATCCTCATGATGGTCGGTTTGCAGATCGTACCTGGAATAATCTTTTATCGTCAATGGAAAACTTATTTCGTTGAGGATTGATCATGACAGATTTTGACTATCAACTCATCGACGATCTGATCCACTCGAGAATTCGCCTGGCTGTCATGGCTGCCCTGGCCGCCCTGGGACCTGCCAGTTTTTCGCTTATCAAAGAGCAGATCGGCGCCACCGATGGGAATCTCAGTGTCCATTTGCGAAAACTAGAAGATGGGGAATACCTCCATGTGGATAAATCGTTCATTGATCGTAAACCAGTGAGTATATACTGCCTCACCGCCAAGGGAAAAGCCGCACTTAAAACTTACATCGAATACCTGGAAAACCTGTTACCCCTAAACAATCCAAAGGGCTAAGTCCATGCACAAATTCGTTCATATATCATTCGTATTAATTCTGCTCAGCCGGCTGATCTACCCAGCAACCGGTGGTAGCATTGAAGGCAACATCATTGATCGAGATACCCAACAGCCACTGCCGGGAGCCAATGTTATGCTGGACGGCACGACCCTGGGAGCAGCTACCGATATTCAGGGGCATTTTAGTATCTCAAATGTTCCCGCGGGAAGCTATTCGGTGCGGGTGCACATGATCGGTTACAAATCTCAAGCGAGGGCAAATATTCATGCCTTGCTTAATCGAGGCACCACGGTCAATATGGCCTTGGAACCTACCATTCTTAGCGGTAGTGATGTTGT
>JABMOT010000260.1 GCA_013202385.1 Fidelibacterota bacterium | reverse complement strand
TGAAACCCGTTATAGGGCATTGCTGTATCGTAAACATCTGGAAAAGCCAGTGCCATACTGGCGTTGATTTCAGTCCAATTTTTGGTGATAGTATTGTGTTCATTCCCCAGATAACGTCCGGGTTTGGATACCTTAGAGAGGATCCGCGTGTGTAGAATATGTTCTATTTCTTTGGGTTGCACCCAATAATCCTTTCATCAGCCCCCGGCCAAACCCTTGATTATAATTTGCTTTGTTCAAGAAACTATCATTTCATTCCCTATGGCATCGGGGTAACACAAGGAATTCCAGACATTCGAGGTTATCTTTTATCATTAAAAACGAGGAGGTTTAAATGAATACAAATAACGAAAAATCCTGGGTCGCACTGCGAACGGTGGAGGGTGATATCCTTGCCGAGATGCTATGTGGTGCCCTTCAAAACGCTGACATTCCTTGCGAAATCAAGCGTAGCATGCTGGCTTCAGGTCTGGGAGCCCATTCCCTTTCATTGGCAGGTAATCAAGCGACGCTTCTGGTTCCAGAGGACAAACGGGAAGCAGCCCAAGCCGTCCTTGAGGCAATCGACTTTGAACCCTGAGAATAATAAACTCCGCGTTTAACAACTGAGTCCGCAGAGAAGTGAAGCCTGCCAGCTTTTTCGCTTTGGAGAGCTTGAGGATAGTTGAAGTTGGACACAGAAAAAATATTTATCGCTGATGCTCAATTCTATATTGCATGAATGTTGAGATGAACCCAATGAGGAAAGTTTAGTAGCTATGCCCGATAAAGTGCAACGCGTCAAAGGTGTCAATGATATTCTCCCGGGTGAGGCGAAACAGTGGCAGGCTTTGGAGGGGGTAGTTAAAAATGTAATGACCCGTTTCGCCTTTGGTGAAATTCGTCCCCCCATTTTTGAGAAGACTGAACTTTTTGCCCGGGGAGTCGGTGAAGATACTGATATTGTTTCAAAGGAGATGTACTCGTTTACCGATATGGGTCAGTCATCTCTGACCTTGCGCCCTGAATTGACAGCAGGTGTCGTACGCAGTTATATTCAAAATAATCTACAACAACTTTCGCCGGTTCAGAAACTCTGGTATGAAGGTCCCATGTTCCGTCAGGAACGACCTCAAAAAGGTCGTTATCGGCAGTTCTGGCAATTTGGTGCTGAGGCTATCGGTTCACCAAATCCAGAACAAGATGCAGAGATGATTGCCCTGTTTTACGCAATTCTAAGCGAGTTAGGCATCACCGAGTCTGTTACGCTAAAGATCAATAGTGTGGGAGACAGTGAAAGTCGTGCGACATACCGAAGCACGCTACAGGAGTATTTGAGACCACATTTGAGCGCTCTCTCTGAAACCAGCCAACGACGTTTCGAAACCAACCCTCTGCGCATTTTGGATAGTAAAGCTCCCATCGATCGTGAATTAGTTAAAGATGCCCCTAAAATTCGTGACTGTTTAAATGCGGCTTCTGACGCTCATTATAAGCAGGTTCTGCGCATGCTGGAATCCATGGAAATTCCTTACGTTCAGGATGATCTTTTGGTTCGCGGTCTGGATTATTACACCCACACTATTTTTGAATTTACCAGTGACGCCCTGGGAGCCCAGGATGCCATCTGCGGTGGTGGTCGCTATAATGACCTGGTCAAAGAACTGGGTGGTGGTGATGTGCCGGCAATCGGCTGGGCCTCGGGCATCGAAAGACTCTTGTTGGTCGTAGAGGCTCTGAAGCCCCATGTTGCAGGATCCGAGCTTGATCTCTTCCTCATCGTCGAGGACGATGCACTTCGAATCCCTGCCCTCCAATTAATCCATCAGTGGCGGGGGGCTGGATTGAGTTGTGATATGGATACGCTGCGCCGAAGTCTGAAATCCCAGATGCGTGAAGCCAATCGTCAGGGATCGAAGTTTGTGGCAATTCTAGGGGCGGAAGCGTTCAAAAACGGCAAGGTACTGCTTAAAGATTTTGATTCTGGTGAACAGGAAGCCGTCACTTTTAATAATGTTGTAACCAGAATTCAGCAGGATGTATAACTTGAACCCGTCAACTCTCTTCCCTTTCATTAGCCATGATGAATAACCCGCCTGCTCTCCTCACCCATGCTCAGACGACGCGATATCGGGCATTAAAAGAAAGCCGGTCACGCAGAGAGGATGGTCTTTTCCTGCTGGAAGGTGTTCGCCTTTGTGAGGACGCTTTCAACTCAAAACTTGAGATAAGCGCCTGTATTACGACCAAAACGTTTGATAAACTCGACATTCCCCACCACATTGATCATTTCGAGGCTTCGCCGACCCAGCTGGCCCAAATCTCTGATAATAAACACCCCCAGGGAATTATTTGCGTGGCTCGGATTCCTGAACATATGGACACACCTACACCTGACAGCAATAAATTACTGCTGGTCATGGATCGTCTCTCTGATCCGGGGAACATGGGTACCATATTTCGCAGTGCTCTGTGGTTTGGGATAAAGGATATCCTGCTCGGACCAGACTGTGTTGATCCCTATGGACCGAAAGCCGTTCGGAGCAGCATGGGGGCAATTGGCACGCTGAATCTTCATTTTAGTCCTGATTTGAAAGTCAGCGCTCTAGCATGGAAGCGCTCTGGTGGGGAGGTAGCCGCCTTGCACATGACGGGAAAACCGCTCCATAACTTCAGCTCAAAAGGGGCAATTTTTCTAATAATTGGATCAGAAGCCCATGGGGTGGATCAGGATCTGCTGGCGTTGTCCACAGCATTATCCATTGAAAAAAAAGGGCAGGGTGAATCTTTAAATGCAGGCTCAGCCACAGCTATTGCGCTGTATGAGCTGACTCGTTCGTAACATATTTTTTTTTAGCGCAACCCATGACAGAATCAGCTCTTTTTATTATTCCACAGAGCAATCGGCGCCAGAAGCTTCAATCAGGTTTGCGGAACATCGTGTTGGCATCAGACTTCAATCCATATATATTG
>JABMOT010000259.1 GCA_013202385.1 Fidelibacterota bacterium | reverse complement strand
CGTCTGGGACCCAGACCCGTGAAAGTATAGTCGGAAATAGCTGCTAAATCAATTTCATCCTTTGACCAATCTCCTTCTGGTCCTATCCATAGGAAAATTTTTTCTGCCCCTCGAATCATAGGCAGGGATTTTGTGATCGGCAGACTGGCGGCTTCAGCGTGACAAAAGAGATGCGTGCCCCCCTGAATCGTTCCAACATATTGTTTAAAGGGTATAAGGTCATGGACTTTTGGGAGTCTGGAGCGTCGACTCTGTTTCATGGCGGCGATGGCAATGCGTTCCATTCGACTTCTATTGATCCCTCGTTTAATCGTGTGATCTGTCATCAGAGGTACGATTTGATGCACCCCGAGTTCGGTGGCTTTTTCCACTATCAGGTCTAAATGATCACCTTTGAGGTTGGCCACGGCCAGGATTATTTCTTGATTTATCTCACCGCGATTTAAGGCTTCCTTCAGTACGACCAGGTCTGTGGATTCGTCGGCGATGGTGCTGATACGGGCAAGCGCTGCAGTGCCCTGGCCATTCACAATCCATATTTCATTGCCTACGCTAAATCGCCGAACTCGAATGAGATGGTGGTATTCTGAACCTGTTAGCTTGAGGTGGGATTGCCCGCTGGTAAAAGTTGGCAAAAATACTTGTTCACCGGTGGTCACCGGTGGAGAAACTCCATTCCCGCTTGAAAAAAGATGCCTTTGTAGGTTTGACGGGAATCGATGACCTGATCAAATGAGGCATAGTCGTAACCCAGCCGGAAATTATAGGCACTACCCTGGCCACTGAGAATGCGCAGTGTTATTCCGGCTCTCACCATGGGTGCCAATGTAGTTTCGACCTTTTTCCAGCGATCCAGAAAGGGTTCATCATCTTCAGTATTCAGTGACCATATGGGACCGACTGAAGCGAAGACCCCAGCCTGCATGGATGGGTGCATAGATTCGAGAAAGGGGAACCAGGTAAAGCCTGGCATCAATTTTACAAAACTTAAATTACGGTTATTGATCACAACCGGTTGGTTGTAATAATTGTAATAGGAGAAAGTATCATTTGATTCAATAATCGACCAGTCGAGCTCAACATCCAGACTAAAGGACTCGCTGATGTGGAAGCCATAATATCCACCCATACTTCCGCCATAGCTGAGCAGTTCCATATCAAGCCCAAGGGTGTGATAGCTGACCGACTCCTGAGTCTGACCAGATCCCAGACTGATAAGCGAAAGGAGCAGGCTGGATATGAGTAATCTTGTGCGAATCATCTATACAGAATCATTTTTAATTCGTGATAATCCGCCTCACGAGCAAAACAAATCTCATCCATGTAGTTCTCAATAAAGAGTAAACCCCTGCCATTACAGCGCATTCGTTTTTCTGGCGAGGTTGGATCTTCGAGACAATCACGATCAAACCCAATCCCCTTATCGCGTATTCGCATCTCAAGGTGAGAATCGAAAAGGGTCATCTTGATTGAAACTTCGTAGTCTGAGTCATTCCCATTACCGTGTTTGATAGCATTATTAACCCCCTCCTGGAGGGCGAGTATGATATCATGGCGCACATCGCTGGTGTAATTTGCATTACTCAAAACGTGATGGGCAAAATCTTGAACGCGTTCTATTTGTTTAATATCCGACGGGATAGCCAGAAAGTGGTCAAATACCTGATTGTTGCTAGCACTTTTCACGGCTGGAATTATAAGATAATTAGCGGCGCTGGACAAGGACGATCAGCAGCCAAATGAAAGCTCCCAAAACTGCTCAAAATGAAATCTTAAGGCTGAATTAATCTAGCTCTTTAAAGTCGGCGTCCTCAATGTCAGACTCATCTACTTTGATTCGATGGCCAGTCTCTGTGTGTGAATTTTTTATCTCCGATGCATCTGAATCGACTATCTTGAGGTTTCCCAACATCTTCACCACTGATTTGAAAACAAAATAAGCAACGGCGATAAGCAGAAGATAGCGCATGGAGTCACCTTTTGATTGGATTATAAAATTTGGTACCCTCAATGGGCTGTCGGATTGTATTCAAAAGATCGGATAAATCATCCTTATCATTGACAAAATCAATGTCGGTAGCATTAATAATCAATAAAGGTGACGCTTTATATCTGAAAAAATACTCGTTATAAACTTGATTCAAAGCCACGATATAATCACTGTTTATATTGGTTTCAAACTCCCGGCCCCGTTTTCGAATATTATACAGCAATCTGTCTGTATCAGCCTGGAGATAAATAACCAGATCCGGGTGAGTAATCGTTTCCTCCATCATGCTCGCGATCCGGTCATACAGACCCATTTCATTTTCATCAAGATTGAGATAGGCAAAGAGGCGATCTTTTTGAAACATATAATCTGTTATGAGCAGCTTTGAAAAAAGCTCAGTCTGTCTAAGATCCTGAAATTGCCGATATCGGCTTAGCAAAAAGAAGAGTTGGGTTTGAAAAGCATAACGCCGACGATCGTCGTAAAATGAGGAGAGAAAAGGATTCTCCTCGAATTCTTCCAAAACCAGACGAGCATCCAGATGTTTGGAAAGCCGTTCTGCCAGGCTGGTTTTTCCGACTCCGATGACACCCTCAATGGCAATGTGATAGAGGTTTCTCATACTGCAAAAAATTCATTATTGAGCGGTTTTACCCAACTCGGATCTGAACATTCTAATAAGAGCTGAGCTATAGTTTTCTGGCTAACTGGATCTAGAAGCTCCGGGGCAATAGTCGACATGGGGGCTAATACAAAGCGCCGTTCTCTAAACCTGGGATGGGGAATAACTAGCGAATCGGTCTCGAGAATTTCTTTACCGAATAGGATAATATCCAGATCCAAATTTCGGGGTCCATTAGGTATTTCGTTACTTCGATTTCGTCCGGCGAGCCGTTCAATATCCAATAATTGCTTCAACAACTGACGCGGAGTTGATTTGGTTTTGAGGGAAATGATTGCGTTTAAAAATGCCTCCTGTTGTACGTTCCCAACTGGTTCAGTGATATATAAATCACTCATTTCGACCTGTTCAAAGATTTGGCCAAGTCGATCAAATGCACTTTCAATCTGGTTTTGAGGCTCATTTTGATTGGATCCAATACTTATCAGACAGCGGGTCATGAATGAGTGCCCTTTCTGGTAACCTCAACCTCAACGTAATCCAGAACAGCATCAATGGGCACTTTCTTTTTACGCAGAATCACAGTAATCTTGTCTACCTCAAACTGTTCGACCAGTGCTTCAGCGAGATGACTGGCCAGTGTTTCGATCAAATGATATTTGCGCCCTGTCACCATCTCCTTTACGACAGCGTAAACTTCTTGATAATCCACGGCTTTATGGAGGGTATCCTCCGAAGCACACCGACTAAATGGATATTGAATCTTGACATCCACTTCAAAGCGGCCCCCAAGCTCCTTCTCGAAGTCCTGGACACCGTGATAGCCGTAAAAAACCAGATTCTTAATGGTTAGAATTCCCATAGCAAGGAAATCTACTTCGTCAACGTAAAATTACAAATGGCTTTCCCACCCGAATGAATAATTGAGGCAATAAGCTGGAGTTAAAGTTGTATTGCTTGCCTGGAGAGTTGGTTATATGGATTAAGGTATTATTAACCAGGCAGATACACAGGGGGGTGATGCTTTATAAATCGTGGCTACTGTAGTGTCCAGGTATTTTTATTAGACACTGGGGTATATCAAGCCCATAAACGGGTCCTTCTGAATAGTTTATTGTGGATTCCATACCCTTAAATTGAAAACGCTTGCCATCAAAATATACCAGACTTCTGGGAAAGCCTGGGTGCTTTATAAGAAGTGACTCTGACATGAGAGTCCGCGCATCTATTCGCCACCAGTCGAGCCAACTGAAATCGTCACCAAGCGTGGCGAAATTTCTGCCAGCTCCAATTATATATTGATTTTCATCATTGCTGTGAAGAAATAATATGCCTCGTTTCTTTGAATTCTTATTGACAATCTGAATGGCAAAATCTGTGACCCCATCTCCATTAAAATCAGCGTATTTCACAAAGGGGTCGATTTGCTTGAAGATATCGTAGGAATCAAAAAAATCACTGCCCACCAGAGTCTGATAGACTTCATTAGGGAGTTCCTGGAAATTGGCTGACGAAAGTAAATCCTGAGCAATGGCAGGTGCGCAAAATATACTTAATATAAGCGTTATTTGATTCAGTTTTGCATTCATACTCGACCCCGAGTTTCATTTTTCATCCAGGGCAAAGGTACGAAAGTGGAATATTTAATCTATCAGGCTGTCCCCTATTGTTGCTTAGGATATTCCTGATAGAGATTTTGAGTTAGTGAGTTGGTGAGTTGGGGGTTGGGGGTTGGCAAGGATATCATGCCAATGCCATCATTGTGAATCCCTAGTCGTGTTGACGAAGCAAATTTTCATTGAGTTTAAGGTTTTTTTTAAGTGGATTAAATGATGTGTTTGTGGGGAAATCTCTGTGCAACGGAGGAAGGTCGCTGATTTTGAAAGAAGTTTCAGTTACTCCAGCGAAGTGAGCCCCTCTCGAATGGCATATTTTGTAAGCTCGGGGATTGAATTAAGTTTGAGTTTCATTTTAATTTTGGCACGATGGGCTTCCACAGTTTTCACGCTGATAAATAGAATCTCGGCTATTTCCTGGGTGGCTTTGCCTTCTGCAATAAGCTGAAGAACTTCCCGCTCTCTGCTGGAGAGCTCTGAAATTTCTGCACCCTCCCCTACCAGTTTTCCTACATAATCATTGAGTACGGTAGTGGAAATATCCACACCGATGTAATAGCGGTCAAGGAGGACTTCCCGGACAGCTTTGATCAATTCAGATCCAGCACAGTCCTTTAATAAATATCCTTTTGCGCCAGCTTTTAGCATACCCGTTACAAAATGGCGATCTGAATGCATGGAAAGTGCAACAACTTTGAGCTCAGGGTTTTCGTGCAAAACCTGCATCGTTGCTTCAATGCCATTTAGCTCCGGCATGGCGATGTCCATGATAATGACGTCTGGCTTAAGTTTCCGCGCCAATTTGACAACTTCGCGACCATTTTCAGCTTGGGCAATCACGTTAAATTCTAATTCACTGTTCAAAATGGAAAGTAGCCCTTCCCTAAATAATGTGTGATCATCGGCAAGAATAATATTTACGGCCATTGCTTTCCTTCCAGGGATACAGGAACATTCAGGGTCACGATTGTTCCTCTCCCAATTTTGGACGTGATTTCGAGGACACCTCCAAGATACTCAATTCGCTCTTTTATGCTAAACAAACCAAAGCTCCCAGTATTGCGTCGTTGGGGCCCCAGGAGACTGGTGTCGAACCCTTTTCCATTATCCTCTACTTCTACGGTCAGAGCATACTTCGTGATTAGGACAAGAATATTTACAACGCTTGCTTCAGCATGTTTAACAATATTTTTTAGTATCTCATCCACAGAGCGGAACAGGATCACGGATTGTTCATTCCGCAATTCTACATGATCCACATTTTTATTGATGGAGGTTTTAATCTTGGTTTCCTCGCTGAACTTCTCTAAACGCCACTCAAGCGCTACAATGAGTCCCAATTCATGCAGTACTGGAGGACTTAATTCATAAGTGAGGGACCGGGTTTGCTTTACAGCATCGCTTATGTCTTGGTGAATAGCTTGCAGCTTGGACTTCAAGTTTTCATCCTGAATATTCCCAAGAATACCATCCATCTTGATTTTGGCCATCGCTAGACTTTGACCCAGGTGGTCGTGGAGCACTATGGCCAGATTACGCCGTTGGGCTGCCTCCGACAGAATAAGATCGGAAGACAGGCGCTTTAACATGTCTTGGTATTCCCAGATTTCCGCCTCGATTTTTTTACGTTCTGATATGTCTCTGGCAATGATCTGCACGGCTGGAGCGCCCTGATAGCTAATAGGGATTACTGAGACTTCCACCGGCAAGAATGTCCCATCCTGACACAAATATACATCTTCTATGGAGAAGAGTTCTGTGCTTTCTATGAGCATGGAGGTCTCCAACTCTAATGAAATCTCCCGTCGGGCTGGTTCTGTGAGTTCTGATGCTGCCTGCCCGATAAGCTGAGTCGCGTCTTGGTATCCAAGCATCTCGAGTAATTTGTGATTAACATAAACAATGGTTCCAGCCACCTGGATGGCAATCCCTTCTCGAGCATATTCTATGACGCGGTGATAATTTTCTTCGCCTTCAGAAAGCCTCTGCTCCCCTGGATTATACTGAGATTTAATAATGGTTTTCCTCACTTCCATATGGAATCAATATCGTCCCAAAAGATAAGGTCTGCAGTTAAACGAACAATAGTGTTTAGGGTATGCCGCCATGGCAGAGCAACTTCTCTCAGAATTCGGAAATTTTTATTCAAGATTGCCGACATTGAGGCCGAGCACGTTTGAAAACCGATTTTTATCACAGGGCAAGCTTCTGCTTATTGATATTGATACACCGTCCCGTCATGTTTATCTTTGACCAATCTTTACTAAGAGAGTTGGAGGGTATCATTCATGAATGAAGTTTCAGGGACTTCATTTTTTATTCCATCCATATTGTTTTGGTGAAGTTCACCTCTCCAGCCACCATAGGGTTGGGGGGTTGCCGGAATTTATTAATCAAAAATGAGGAATCAGCTATGAAAAAGTTATTCTTAATCCTA
Source organism: Fidelibacterota bacterium (assembly GCA_013202385.1). Lineage (GTDB taxonomy): Bacteria > Fidelibacterota > UBA8477 > UBA8477 > JABMPR01 > JABMPR01. The sequence continues at coordinate 3,637 of JABMOT010000259.1, read as the reverse complement.
CCGTTGTTCATTCTTTTTTTGGGATGTGAGGAAGACCCTACGATTGACGAGGTCATTACAGGTACCTGGAAGGTCACAAATATGGGCACATATGCCAATAGTGATTGTTCAGGAATCCTTGATTACACTGGGTGGGGTTTTATTCAGGCTTTCGGGATTACCATGACCTTTGCGTTCAATGAGAATGGAACTGTAGATATGACCTCCTCTGGCTTGGGCGAAACTGATGTTCAAACTGGCAATTGGACCGCCACTGAAGATGAAATCTGCATCGATAATGAATGTGTGGGATTCACCCTCTCCAACGGTGACAAGACAATCCAATTTGAAAGTTCAGATGATGCGTCCTGCGTGGATGACAACGATGTGGCGTTTGATATGACTGAAACTGAATGTGACAATGCTGGGTACTATTGGACAGACGCGGGCTGGTACGTTTTTACCATGACCAAACAGTAGATTTGATCTTATTACAATGCTTTCATTATTGTTTGTGGAAATGAGCGGGTAGCGAGAATCGAACTCGCACAGCCAGCTTGGGAAGCTGGCGTGATACCATTTCACCATACCCGCATTGAAGCGGCCGAAATTAAGCCAAAATTTTCAATCAGAGCAAGTCAAATACCAGTGAATTTGTCTGGAGTACCAGTCTTGATTTCTATTGCGATGGTTTTCATCATCAATTAGTGCAAACTACGGCGCTTGGTGAACTCAGCACCCTGTCAATTTGAACCTTCCCCGCTTTTTTTCACGGGATTCTGTCCCTAAAAATACTTAAAATTCCCGTAAAGCTTTGATACTCAGCGAGTCAGTTCCCAGCACAAGATGTAGAGCTTGAATTATAAATAGCGCAACATTTTGTAGTTTTTTTAAAATAGTGTGTTGCCAATTTTTGTCTCCCCTCTATATTCGTCACACTGGATAATAGTGACCAGAACACGTGCAGGACACCATACCACCAGTCAAACAACAATTGGGTTAAGAACTTCTCGCTGTCATTTTTCCAAGTACTGATTTGAGGGGTTAAGCTATTAATGTATTTGAAAAATCTCTGAGGAGTAAACTTAGATGTCCGAGACCATGCAATTCCCATTCGGGTTTGATAAGAAAGATTTGAGCAAGGCCACCCTGCAAAATACGGATTTGCAGATTGAGGAAATTTTAAAACAAGACCCACCACGCACTGGGTCAGATATCAACAGTTATTATGGTCTAGACGAATTAGGGAAAAGTGTATTACAAAATAAATATTTAGCTCCAAACGAAAAATCCCCTGAAGACCTGTGGCGCAGACTTGCAAAAGCCATGGCCAGTCTGGAGACATCACCTGAGGTGTGGGAAGATCGATTTTATACTATCTTACATGATTTTCGTTTTGTACCTGGTGGTCGGATCATGCATGGTGCCGGGCGTGAGGACATCAAAACGACGCTAAACAATTGTTATGTAGTAGGTATCAAGAACGACTCAATCAATGCCATATACGATGCCATAATCGAAGAAGCCAAGACCTATAAATATGGCGGAGGTTGTGGACACGACCTCTCAGTGCTGCGACCCAAAGGTTCGTCCATCGATGGCACCGGCGGTGAGTCCTGTGGTCCAGTTGGGTTTATGAATCTCTTTAGCGAAAATACAAACACCATAGCTCAACATGGTCGACGCGGTGCCAACATGCAAACCCTGCGGGTGGATCACCCTGATATTGCGGAGTTTGTTGAAGTAAAAAGAGATCTCTCCAAAGTCAAATATTCAAACATTTCAGTACTGCTCACCCATGAATTCATGGAAGCCGTTGAGCTGGACACAGATTTCGATTTACGCTGGAATGATAAAGTATATGAAACCATTCGGGCTAAGGATCTCTGGGATAAGATTATCACAGCCGCCCACGCCAGTGCCGAGCCCGGTATCATATTCTGGGACACCATGGTCGATCATCACAATGCAGAATATTGTAGTCCCCTTGTAAGTACAAATCCCTGCGGCGAGCAACCCCTCCCCGCTGGTGGAGCCTGTAACCTGGGTGCCATCAACCTGGCTCGGTTTGTTGATAGTGCAGGCGATTTTCTATGGGATGAATTCAGTGATACCGTCCGCCTGAGTGTACGCTACCTCGATAATGTAATCGATTATAATGCCAACCGTCATGCGCTTGAGGATCAAAAGAAAAATGCCCTGGCTGATCGACGGGTTGGTTTAGGTATTCTAGGTCTGGCTGATATGCTCATGCTGCGCGGTATTAAATATGATACAGAAGAAGCACTTGAATCCGTGGAAAAGGTAATGGAGTTGCTTTCAACCATAGCCTATAAGACTTCCATTGAGTTAGCCCAGGAAAAAGGTTCTTTTCCTAATTTTCAATGGCAGGGATACAAAAAGAGCAAATTTATTCAGAATCTTCCACAAGAGATTCAAGATGAGATTCGGACACATGGCGTCCGTAATGCAACGATTCTAACCGTCGCCCCCACTGGCTCTGGTGCCATCGTTGCCCAAGTCAGTTCTGGCGTAGAGCCCATATTCAATATCAGCTATAAGCGTCGAGTCAAAAGAAACAGCGGTTTCGGTGAAGAATTTGATGAGTTCAAAGTGGTTCATCCCACCGTTCTCCAGAAGTTTGGCACGGATACCGACTTACCAGACTCAGTAATCACTGCTCACGATATTGACCCCTATTTCAGAGTCAAAATGCAAGGAACGATTCAGCGTTACATCGATGCATCAATCAGCTCAACGGTAAATCTGCCTGAAGACGTTTCCGTTGAAACCGTGGCCAATATTTATCAGGCTGCCTACAAAGCTGGGTTAAAAGGTATTACAGTCTATCGAGAAGGCAGCCGCGATGGAATTCTGATCAATGAAAAACCGGCAGACAAGGTCGAAAGTGTTGTCACAGCAGCAAGGGTGGATCCTGAGATAGCATTGAATCCCCCCGTTCTGCATCCCCGCAATCGTCCCAAGGATACCTATGGTGTCACACACCGAATTCGGACAGGTGAAGGAACGCTGTACATTACAATCAACCATGATGAAGATGGGCTTTGTGAAATTTTCACCACCATCGGCAAAGCCGGTGGTAATGCTGCAGCCCAGGCCGAAGCAATTAGTCGCCTAATCTCCCTTTCACTGAGAAGCGGAATGGATGTAACTGAGATCATCAAACAGCTCAAAGGTATCAGCGGACCCAATCCCGTTTGGGAAAATGGTCAATTGATTCTATCGACGCCAGATGCAATCGGTAAAGCCCTGGAACAACACATGGCTGAATTCAAAAAGGACTTTACCAAAGAGCAAACTTTTGGGTTAGTGGATAAGGATGATGACAGGTCCGACACACGCGGAGCTCATTTTAACATGGTGGAGCCGTCCAATGGCAGCACTTCAAAAACAATGACAACCTGCCCTGAATGTGGCTTGACAATTTCCCATGAAGGTGGATGTCTACTGTGCCACAACTGTGGCTACTCCAAGTGCTAAATATCCTTTAAACAGAAAATTGAAAAGCCTCGGAAATCCGGGGCTTTTTTTTTGGCGAATCTTTGATTGATGAGGCTGTCTCAGAACCTGAGGCGGCCTCTTTTTGTTTTAGCCACGGATTCACACGGATATGCACCGATTATTGAAAAAGACATCT
>JABMOT010000023.1 GCA_013202385.1 Fidelibacterota bacterium | reverse complement strand
TGTTCCCGATCTCCATTTAAATGGACACGATATGACCTACTCCTGGAATATGTGGAGCGGAATCACTCAACTTGCCATGGGCACGGCGGATCCATCTGAAGTTAAGCGGTCTTACGAACTTGAGCAGTATCAGTATCCCCAGGGTTCGCTGAGGATGCGTTTTACAGAAAATCATGATAAAACTCGCTCTCATGCTTTAATTCCAGATGATGATCTGAATTTAACGGCCTGGGCTTTTATCGCTTTAATGAAAGGCAATCCCCTGATTTATGCAGGTCAGGAAATTGGTGCTGATGTAAACATTGACATTCTCCTGGACCAAAGAATTGCCTGGTCAAAGGCAGATCGATCGCTTGAGAAGACCATGGGGGAGATATTAAATTTTAGAAAAATCTGGATAAAACCCGATTCTCCCTTTGAGATTATCATTACCGATAACGACCGCAGTATCATGGCTTATAAGCATGGACCACTATTGGCTTTCTTCAATTTCTCGGATCAGGACTTTAAATTCAAAGCCGACGGAGTTGAAAAGGTAATATTAGGAGAACTCAACCTCACTGAAGAGGGACAATTCATTTTGACGGCGGGGAAGTTTGGAGTCGTCCAATAAAGCGGGTCGCTGAGAGTTAGTAGATCCATTTATTTTTCACTAAGATTTGAGGTTCAATTATGAAAAAACTCATTATGCTCATTGTTTCTATCCTGATGTCACAAATAGGGACTGCTCAGGATAGTGTAGATGTCACTTTCTATTATTATCCAGATGATTTAACAAGTAGTGTTCATATCCCCGGTGAGTTTAATGGATGGACTCCCACCGGTGCAGCCTCTGCCATGACCTATGATGGCTCCATGCATGCGTGGAAGAAAACGAATAGATTGAGAGTTGGTGGTCCTAGTCCTTTACCTGCCTCCACCAGTGTAGCCGGTGCTTACCAGTATAAATTTTATGATGGTAACTGGTTCCCTGATCCTTTGAATCCACTTCAAAATCCATTGGATAATAATAATACTTATCTAACCATCAATAATCCGACCATTCATCTCCTGCTGCCCAATTCAACACCTGCCTCAGGAGTCATTCGCTCACGGCATCCCGAAATCACAGCTTACCTATTTCCTGCCACCTCGAGCGTGCTTGATATTGCATCCATTCATTTGACAGTTGGCGGATTTACTTACACAAATATTGGCGCAGCTTATAATGTTGAGACGCATGCGTTCAACTTTATCGTTCCAGATGCCCTGGAAGATGGGGTGCATAATCTTAGCATATCAGCCTCAGTTGTCTCTGGAGGTGACTACTCAGTATCGACAAATTTTACGGTACAAGCAAATATTGTACAGTTTTTTAGCTTACCTGCGCAAACCTGGAAGGATAGCTGGCGCCTGCAAGGGGCAATTTTAGCGGCAGATGGAAGCTTAAATCAGGATATCGAAACGGTTGACATTGTTCGAGGCACAGAAAGTTGGACAGTTACTGTCGATGGAGGTGTGATTGATACAAGTATCAGTCTCATTGATGATGATAACAATTTCCAAATTCAAGCTGTGGTGAATGGCAATCTTGAAAGCTCAGGGCTGCTCAACATTCTGAAAAAAGTCAGTCATCAACCCAAAGCTTCGGTGTATATGTTTCAGGGAGGAGATGTTATCGTCCTCACCAGTGGGGGTAGCTCAGATCCAGATGGCGGTGCCCTTAATTTATCCTGGAGTGAAGATTCAAGAAATCCTGAGAGTCTAGGAATTCAGGGCTCGACAAACAGTCAGGAAAACATATCTATTCCCAGTACACCTGGAGAATATTTCGTCACCCTGACAGTTGAAGATCAGGATGGTGAAGTGGATTCAACTCAGGGTTATTTCTTTGTTGAAGCAGATGGTGAAACTGTGGATGTTGGCGGTATTGCAGATAATCCACAATGGGTGAAAAATAGTCGCATCTATCTCCTCTTTTTCAAGGCATTCACCCCTGATGGTACCATCGCTTCAGCTATTCCAAATCTGGATTATATAGCAGCCATGGGGTTCAATACCATTTGGGTTCTGCCCGTGATGGAAATCCCGGGGGATGTTGATAATCAAATCAATATTGGCTATTACATTGAAGACTTTATGCAGGTTGAATCCTCCTATGGAACCAACCAGGATTACAAGGATTTTGTCGCCGCAGCTCATGATCTGGGATTAAAAGTTATTCAGGATGTGACACCCAACCACAGCGGTAATGTCCATGATTTTGCTACACAGGCTGCCCTGTATGGTGAATATTCTCAATACTATAATTACTATCAGACTGAATTTATTGATCATAACACCAACGGATTGGGTGACTGTAGCACCGATGCAGGAATTTACTATTATTGCGCGTTTAGCAGCGTGCTCCTCAATTGGGACTGGCGCGATCTGGATGCTCGGAAGTATATGACAGGTGTCTATGAGCACTGGATGGAAGAATACGGTATTGATGGCTATCGCTACGATGTATACTGGGGTCCTCATCGCAAATATGGTGAAGCCAACATGGGCGTTCCCGTTCGTGAAGCATTGAAACACATAAAACCAGATATCCTATTATTGGGTGAGGATGATGGCACCGGTGCCGGTACCGAAGCACTTTACGCAGATCAAGGCGGTGGCCTGGACGCGAGTTACGATTTTAAAACCTACTTTAATGCGATTCAAAATTTCAGTTTTTCATCTAATAGCGTCAATACGCTCCACAACGAGCTTAACAATGGAGGATTCTACCCAGGAGAAAATTCATTTTATCTGCGATTTATGGAATCCCAGGATGAAGATCGCATCGCCTATAAATACAATTCTTTTGAAAAAACGATGCCTATGGCTTCAGTGATTTTTACTGCCCCTGGTATTCCAATGCTTACCAATGGCCAGGAAGTAGGCTGGGGCAAAGGCATGGGTGCAGTCGGTGAACCAGACTTGAATGATCGTCGTCGGGGAATTATCAACTGGGAATTCGGTGGTCGAAATCTGTTGACCCCACACTATCAGAAAATAGCTCAGATCAGAGCCCAGTTCCCGGCATTCTGGCAACACAAACGAGATACCAATCTCGATGGCAATGTGAATGCCTCCGATGAATCTGACTTTGACCGCGTTTCCACAGGCATCGGTATCCTGTATTCATTTCTTAGACCTTATCCAAATTCGAATGGGCTTACCGTCACCAATTTTGCATCGGGTACCCAGAGTGGAACCCTTGATCTGGCTTCGCAAAATCTGAAATTCTCGCATGGTTTCAGTCTCGATTCTAGTTATTGGGTTAACAACCACTATTCTGGCATCAGCCAGGAAATGACAGGTTCAGAATTACAGAATTTCTCAGTCTCACTGCCAGCTTATGGTACGGCAATTTACACAATTTCAGACCACGAAGAGATGGTGGTCATACCACCTTTGCCGAATCTGCTATCCGTTGACGATGATGAGATTGTTGAGCTGGACAATTTTAAACTTTACCAAAATTATCCCAATCCTTTCAATCCAGTCACCACGATTCGATACGAGCTACCCATTCCCTCGGAGGTTGAATTAGCTATTTATGATATTAATGGTCGTCTGGTGACAACTCTGATTTCTGAAATCCAGGGGAGTGGCTACCACGAGGTGGTGTGGAGCGGACAAAATTCTCAGGGCATAGCCCTTGGAACCGGTCTCTATCTGGCGCGGGTTAATGCCGGCACGTCTTCAGCTGTAATCAAGATGATTTATCTGAAATAGCTGGTGGGTAATCCCGGCTTATAATCCCGAAGGGATGACATAAATCTGTGGCACAATCGATCCAAAATCCCGAAGGGATGACATAAATCTGTGGCACAATCGATCCAAAATCCCGAAGGGATGACATAAATCTGTGGCACAATC
>JABMOT010000258.1 GCA_013202385.1 Fidelibacterota bacterium | reverse complement strand
CAGGGGAAACACCCGATCCCATTCCGACCTCGGAAGTTAAGGCCTGTAGCGCCGATGATAGTGCCTTCTTTGAGGGTGTGAAAGTAGGACGTTGTCGAGAAACCTTGAAGAGCCCCAACCTTGGGGCTCTTTTTTTTATCAATTTCACAAATATACCTCATGATCACCTTTGGAGGAATGCAAGTATTTCGCAACTGCCCTCTGCAAACTCAACCCTTAGCAATACACTTCGGCTCTGAAGGTGGGGAGTCGATGTACCCTCAGATTTGTAACGGGTGAATTACACGTAACCGGAAGCTCTACTATGTATTATTATTCCCTGGGCCAATGGCAACATTCACAACCTCAAAATACCCATAACCCATGTCCGATTCACTGAGCATAGAAATTGACCCTTATTCAAGCGGTAATAGTTCCATCTTCGTAGCCTTCTCGGCCATATCACAGCCCTATATGGCCCTAATAATTCATTCCATTTCTATCATTAATGGCTATGCATATGTTGTTTATACCTATGTCACAAACTAAATTCTCGCTAAATAGAAGTTGACATGGCGCACGCAGACGAGATCTGCGTGTCTTATATTGCTTCTGTGCAGGAGGAAACTATGAAAAAAATGCTAGCTTATACACTCACTCTATTAACTGTGGCTATGACTTATGGTCAAACGCTACAAGTCACTGCCCAACCAGACCTGGCAGAGTGGGATATAATTTATTTAACTGACTTCGATTTTGAAAATGGACAGAATAATCCGTTGATTTTTGGGTATCGTATTTCAGCTTCGGATAACGTTTATCCAGTGTCAGATGTCCATGTGTCTTTTAGCATGACGGCCAATGTACCGTCACTCGGATTGTCTAATGAAATGCTCTTCAATGCCAGCGTAATAATGACACTTCAAGCGCCGATTTATATTTCAAATCGCGATTTAGATCAAAATATGCAGGATCGCGGGATCGCAGATGAACTTGGGAACCAAATTAGTTTTGATTCCTTTACATTGGATATGATTGATGAGGATCAGAGGAATGGCCTGATCAACACGGTGATGACTCTTGGTAGCATGCCTTCCGGAAACTATTCTTTTAATCTGAATGTCTCAGCAGCAGGCTATGACTTTGCTCCCATTGGATTTCAGCCAAATAAACAAATTACAATCGTAACCCCGGCCAACATTGATTTGATATCTCCCTCCCAGTGGTGGGAATTCATTGGTGATGCCAATCCACAATTTGAGTGGAATTCTTCAGGTTGTGATGAGTATTATATTCGAATTTGTGAATATAATCCTATTCGGCACAGTTCTCCGGAAGATGCCATGGGGAGCGATGCTTCTTATCCCTATCCTGATGTCGGCGACTTCGCCTTTGTAGGTAGCAGTAACCAGTTGGACTATGCATCTGTATCTGGAAAAAAACCTCTAGAAGTCGGAAAAACGTATGCCTGGCAGGTTAAGAAAAAGTGCTCAACAACTGGATCCGATCGGGAGTTTTTTAGTGAAATTTATGCTTTCACGATTTCAGAAGCAGGACAATCTATTTCTCCCTGCCAAGAGCAATTGAGAGATGTGCTTGGAGGCAGCCAGTATAACGTTCTGTTTGGGACCAACGGTCCACTTGAAGGTTATGACGAATGCGCCGATTTCTCTCTTGATGGGAATACGATAAGTCCAACGGAATTTGGAGCTCTTCTGGTTCAGCTTGTAAATGGAACCTACGAGATCGAAAGTATTACGACACAATAGGGGTTTTATATGAAGTATCTTTTAAGAATACCTTTAGTCATCATTCTCCTTGCTAGCGTGTCAATGACAGCTTTAGCGCAAGAGCCGATTGGTGTGATTGCAAAATCTAGTGGTAGTACATTCCACAAAAAATTCAATGCGGATGACTATTCGCCGAATGCCATTATGGGCACTCAGCTAAAGAATAAAGACTGGATCAAAACAGGGGACGACGGTTTTGTTGCCATTTTCTTTTTAGATGACAAAAGTCAGCTGAAAATAAAAAATAATTCCGAAATGGAAATTCTTGCAGCCGTGGAACGAGGCAAGATTTCTAAGACAATCTCTCTGGATTATGGTACCGTAAAAGCCAGTGTTTCCAAGCAGAAAGGTGAATTTCGAATTGCGACTCCTACATCGGTGGCTTCCGTTAAAGGAACAGAATGGTGGGTAACCAGTGACGATAATGGCGATGTATTTATAGTGATGGCGGGAATCGTTGAAGTAGAAAATCTTATTAGTGGGACTGTTCAAAACGTTGGCCAGGATGAGACAGCAACTTCAAGTCCAGACGGATCAGTTGGCGTTACAGTTACTGATAACAGTAATATTCCTGATGATCCGACTATTACGGGAGACGAAGAAGATAGTGGCAGCACGATACATGAGCTTCGTATTCGAATGTTAAACACAGAAACTAATTCAGAAAAATATATTATCATCGAATACGCTGAATAACACCTGATTGAGTGACGACAAACATGATTAAACAACTACTTGCAATTTTGCTTGTGGGTATTGGGATAAATGCAAATGCATTCCAAACCGGCGGGGAAATTATTCATATTCCACCTCACGAAGCAATCGAGGGAACCAATTTAGACATAGAGGCTATCTACACAGGCGATGTCAATGATATCTTGGCTGCCAAGATATTATATCGGCTTGCTGGCCAAGTAGGTTTTCTAGAAGAAAACATGATCCTGGGCGAAATCAAGCTTGCAGGTAGTCTCCCCGGTGAGATTATTGGAGCACCTGGAATTGAGTACGTCATCGTTGTCACCTTGAAAAATGGTGGTCTGGTTGCGTATCCATCAAATGAAGATCCCCTCTCAGAACCACAATATGTACAGGTTGCACAACAACGTCTGGCCGATTCAAGTCCAAGTAGAGCCGCAAATTTTGGGGAACTGATTATCCTGACTCCTGACCCTTCAGCTATTCTGCCTTTTGGCGAGCCAATGATAATTGCCGTATCACTTTTCAATCTTGACAATGTAGATATTAATTCAGTTCGTGTCTCCTTTGATAATGTTAATGTTACCGCTTACTCTTTGATAACGACTGATCTACTCACTTATAAACCGGATGCATTGAGTGCTGGGAAGCACAACGTATTTATCGAAGTTTCAAATATCTATGGCGTGCGTTTATCCTCAACAACCTGGAGTTTTAATGTCCAAAGCCAGGCGCAACAAATATTTGATATGACTATCAATGGTAATCTTAATCTTGGAACCAGAACCGATTTGATCAATATCAGTCTATCTGAAACGGACTCATTAATTGGGGTGGATACTGTTTCCATTCCTGTGTATACGCCCACATCCCAATCAGTTCACCGGGCTGATTTTTCAACCAACATAAATTTTGATTGGGCCAAGGTGAAAATCTTTGGCAATCTGACCTCTAAAGAGGATGAGGCACTGCAACCTCAAAATCGTTACGGAATCAAAGTGAGAACCTCTTGGCTAAAATACGCCTATGGTGATGAGACACCCATGATGAATAGATTAGCCCTATGGGGAAAACGCGTACGTGGTCATAACATCGATATGCGTTTTAAATGGGTGAACCTTCATATTGTAACAGGTCAAACGGCTCGCGCTACAACCGGTTCGGCCTCCTTTGATAGTACGGGTTCAGAATGGAAGCGCAGCAACTATAGTTACGAGCGTGGAATATTTGCCATTCGTCCCAGCTTTGGATCAGGTAAAAATTTTCAATTCGGAATGTTCTATGTCCATACCCGAGATAGTGTTAACAGCGTTGCCTTAAGACCGTCTTCATGGGATGAAACAACCTTTGCTGAAGAATTATTCGGCACAGATGAATCAGTGATCGTTGGTTTTGGCGATGACTTTTACACCATGGGAGATAGCTCAAGACCAATCCGTTATTATCTGAATGGAAACAATCCTGAGGATAATATTGTGGTTGGATCTGACATTCAATTTGCTCTGGATAATCATAGGTTCGTTCTCGAAGGTAGCGCTGCTTTTTCATTCTATAATCGAAATATTGTAGATGGCCCCCTTACCAGATCTCAACTTGACACATTTGGACTACTTTCAGATACAACATTTGATGACCATATTGGAACAGGAAGCTTAGGTGAAAAGGATGCCGATGGGAACTTGATCGGTATTCCCTTCTCAACTTTAGACGACGCACTTTCTGGAATGAGTTTTCTTTTGACCGACGGCAAATTTGATCCCGCCAATCTGGCTGACTACTTTATCCTGAATGAAAACTTGACTTTGCCTGTGGATCTGGAAAATCTTGCTTCCGGAAACACGCTTAAAGCGCTTACTACACTGGCCTTGAATTTTACAGCAAAACTCAACTATTATGGTCATTTCGTCAATGTAGACTATCATCATGTTGGACCTGGCTATAAAGCGCTGGGCAGTCCGGTGTTGAGGCTTGATGGGAAGGGATGGAACGGTTGGAAATTTACGGACAAGATCCGTATGCTCAATAATATGCTATATTTGAATGTTGGCTGGGAATTATACAAAAATAATACGACATCCCAAGATCCAGTTGATGACCCTCGCCTCGTGCAAAATGCCTTTAGCGGCGGAATTACTCTCAATCCTGGACGGGGACTACCTTCTGTCTCAACCAATATGAAATTCTTTACTCGCGATAATAATATTGATGAAACCTCGAATGTGCTTCAGATATTTGGTGAAGATACAGTGGAGTTTATTATTGATGAACGAGAACTGAATGAATCATTAAGTACTAATCTAAATTTAACCTATAATCTTAAAACAGGTCCAGTTGTTAATACGCTTTCCTTCAATATGATGCGCTCAAATATGGACAATACTGTCATCGGCAAAGAAGGCTTGCTCAGAAATTCTACCCTGTATGGAATAATTGTCAAGTCTGACTGGATGGTACCGCTCACAACGACATTGGCAATTCGAAATAATCGCAATCAGCTCTATGAAACCTCCAATCCGAATTATCAAACCAATACTTTTAGCACCTATCGAATGGGTGCGGGTTATAGATTCTTTGGAGGAGATTTGGTGCTTCGAGGAACGCTTCAGTACCTGACTTTTGAATCTGAAAAATATTTACTTGAAGAATTGGCGTCCACACTAAGGACTCAGACCAATCTTGAATTTAATACTCAGTATACTTTCAAACCACTTACCGTTGGAAGCTCAAAGATCAAATCACGGGTAATTGGTAGTTATGAGCAGCGTACCTACGATAACGACTATTCAAGCTATGCTGATAATATGATCTCAGCTCGATTAGAGATGACCTTTTAATAGTGAGCAACCAATATATCGGGGAGTAGCATGCTGAGAAAATATGGCATCGGAATTTTATTTACTGTAGTTGCTATCATCCTGGCAATCACAACTGAAATTCTGGGTCTACTCGATCTGGCGAATTACAAACTCTTAGATTATAACTTTCAGCTCCGTGGCCCCCTTTCCTCCTGGGCATCTCATCAAAACAATCCTAACGACAGTCTGGATGTTGTTCTCATCGATGTGGACGATGAAAGTTTTCGTTTACTGTCAGAAATTGGCTGGCCATATCCCCGTGGAGAAATATGGGATGCAGTCATTCGAAACCTCACAAATGTGGGAGCAAAAGTAATTGTATTTGATATCCAGTTTGATGCCCGTGATGCCAGTACCGCTCAAGTATTATCCGTATTCAAGGGCGAACTCCCACCAGGATATCAGGATGGGGATGAGGAATTAGCAGAAGCTATTTTGTATGCCCGGGAGCGAGGCACCGAAGTTGTTATGGCCTCTACAATCAAAACAGAGCCATCCCGCATCCCGCCCCAGCTTCTGATGACTCCTAATGATATCATTATGAAAGCCAATCCTGATCACGGTTTGGTAGATATCGATGAGGATAAGGACCATTTTACCCGTCGCTATCCTGTATTTGGAGCTATGGCTCATGATGCTGATGTCTGGCGGCCATCATTGGCCATGAAAGCGGTCAAATATTATTTGGATATACCAGACGATCCAGGCCTTGTCTATAACATGGAATCAGGTGAATTTAATTTCGGTCCCATTTCAATTCCCACCTATGGATCCGACTACCCCGGTTTTTTGACCAATATATATGGACCTGCATCTCATGCTCACATCGGAGCCTCTGAAGCGTGGCAGACCTTTCAACGTTTTCCCCTGGTGTGGATCATCGATACAGATGATTATGCGCTTCCTTTCGAGGAAGAAGACACCAATTGGATGTCAAATTTTGATCCGAATAGTGACTTGAATTTGATGATGTCTATGATTGATCCAGATTTTGAGGTCATGTCGAGTCCTTTTCAAGATAAAATATGTATCATCGGTGTATCCGTTGAAGTCATGCACGATTATAAATCAACTGCATTTTTTGATTATTTAGGGGCACCCACATTAATGCCCGGATTTGAATATCACGCGAATGCCACTCAGACACTGTTAGATCAAAATTTTGTCCATGTATTCGGAAAAACCATTGAATTTAGCTCAGATTCTGCACTCTTCCATATTTTGCTCATTATTCTTTGCGCAGTCCTTGCATATCTGGCGATCGCCTTTTTTGACCCCCTATGGGGAGGTATCATAATTGCGCTTGAAGGACTTATTTTATTCAGCGTAAGTGTGGGATTGTTTACGACAGATTATTTGTGGTTCTTTAAATGGATTTCAGGCAATTCTGATAATATTCTGGTTCCGGCCCCTGGTGAAACATTATTTGTACCTATTATCGCTCCTTTGCTTGTCATGGTGCTTACCTATGGTACAAATGTGCTCTATAAATTTATGGCGGAGCAAAAAGATAAGCATTTTCTCAAAGATACTTTTGGAACCTATATAGCTCCTGAACTCATCGAAAAAATGTATAAGGAGAAACAGGAACCAAAATTGGGTGGCGATTCTGGGGTTCACACCGCATTCTTCACAGATATCCAGAGTTTTTCAAGTTTTTCAGAAAAATTATCACCGGCAGAGGTGGTTGAACTTCTCAATGAATACCTGACAGCCATGACGGACATTCTCCTGGAGAATAAGGGAACGCTGGACAAATATATCGGTGACGCTATCGTCGCCTTTTATGGCGCTCCAGTTCCAGTAGAGAACCACGAAAAAATGGCCTGCCTAACTGCTGTCCATATGCAGTTGGGGCTGGACAAGCTTAGAAAAAAATGGCAGTCTGAAGGTGATCGCTGGCCAGATATTGTTCACAACATGCAAAATCGTATTGGTATTGCCACTGGTGAAATGGTTACTGGAAACATGGGGTCTGCAATGCGCATGAATTACACCATGATGGGGGATATCGTAAATACAGCAGCTCGGTTGGAATCCTCGGCAAAACAATACGGTGTATATATTCAAGTTGCTGAAGCGACCTACCTGGCTGCAAAAGATGATTTCGAGTGGCGAGATTTAGACTATGTCGTCGTCAAAGGCAAAAACGAACCGGTCCGTGTTTATGAGCTCTTCTCAACCAAGGGAAATTTGCTTGAGGGCTACGCTGAGATGATCGAGTCCTTTCATAAAGCTTTAGAGTTTTATCGCGCGCAAAAGTGGCAAGCAGCCCTGGATGGGTTCCATATATCAGATTCTCTGGAAGATATGTTCCCCGGACGATCCACCAATCCAAGTAAGGTCTACATTGAACGTTGCCAATACTTCCTGGAGAATCCCCCTGGCGAAGATTGGGATGGGTCCTGGACGCTTACATCAAAATAGACTTTACAAGCATAGCAACATTCGAAAGATTAATGTTTCCTCGACATGATCTGAACATATTTTCATGCCATGAATATAGCTGAACCAATCCGCGGTAAAATACTTTGGGCTGACGATGAAATAGATCTGCTTAGATCCCATGTCCTGTTTCTAGAAGGTAAAGGTTTTCAAGTCACTACGGTGACAAATGGAGCCGACGCCATTGCTATTTGTGAGAAGCATCGATTTGATATTGTACTTCTTGATGAGACAATGCCAGGCAAGGATGGAATCGAGACCCTGGCCGTTCTAAAAACAGAATATCCGGCACTCCCCATCATCATGATCACTAAAAATGAAGAAGAAAGTCTCATGGAAGAGGCAATTGGGAGCCGCATTTCAGATTATCTGACAAAACCGGTCAATCCCTCTCAAATACTGTCAGCAATCATGAAAATTCTGGAAAATCGTCAGATCAAACAGGATGCCATCTCTGATAAGTACATGAAAGCTTTTAGTCTCTTGGCAGATCAAATAGAAGACAATCCCAGCCCCCAGGAATGGATAAATATTCACAACCAGCTCTCAACATGGGAACTTGAATTGGATGATTATCCAGATCTTGGCTTTGACGAAATGCTTCTTCAACAGCAGCATGAAGCCAATGATCGATTTACCCGATTCATCAAATCAAATTATGAACAATGGGTAAATGCCTCATCGGATCAGCGACCAGTCCTGTCACCAGACGTGTTTGGCCACTCAGTGAAGCCCCTCCTTGATGCAGACAAAAAGGTCCTGCTATTGATCATCGATTGCATGCGCTGGGACCAGTGGCTGACCCTTGAACCCCTATTGTACAAGGACTTCCAAATTAAACGCGATGGATATTTCTCATTGCTCCCTACTACGACTGAGTATAGTAGAAATGCGATTTTTAGTGGACTATTCCCAGATGACATGCATCGATTTCACCCTGAATGGTGGGGGGCTACTGATGAGTATAGTCTGAATCGACATGAAGCGGAGTACCTTCAGCACAACATTAAACGTTCCGGTCTCTCATTGAAGCCCGAGGCCAAATATCAGAAAATACTTGGTAATAGTGATGGCTTTCAATTTAGCAAACAGTTCATGTCGTGGGGAAATCAAAGGCTGGTTACTCTGGTGGTGAATCAGGTCGATCTACTGGCCCACCGTAGGACGGATTCACCTTTATTGCGTGAAATTCTTCCAAATGAAGCAAGTTATCGTGAAATTGTGAGAGCCTGGTTTAATAATTCATGGATTATCGAGGTGCTGGCATCAGCTGCCAAGATGGGCTTTCATGTGGTGATTACTTCCGATCATGGGAGCATTCGTGTACAACATCCCACACAAATACTCGCGGATCGTGAAGCTTCCACAAATTTGCGCTTTAAACAGGGCAGAAATTTGAAACCCAGTACCAAAGATGCTTGGTATCTGGATAATCCAAAGCGAATTCGGCTCCCCTCCAATTCCGCAAATGATACGCTGGCTATTGCCCAAAAAATGTATTATTTCCTCTATCCTAATAATTATCGTAAATATCAGAATAAATTTGTAGACACTTATCAGCATGGTGGCTTAAGTATGTGGGAAATGATAATACCCTTAGCCCATTTGGAACCCAAATGATGCATGAATATCACTTCTTCACCCATAGCCCCGAAGAAACCACACTGTTGGCTACGAAAATGGCCGCTCAGCTTCTACCTGGCGATGTCCTGGCCATGCGTGGAAATCTTGCTAGTGGTAAGACCACTTTCACACAAGGGCTAACATCCTATTTCGATATAGCTGAGTACGCTTTAAGCCCTACTTTTACTTATATCAATGAGTACCATGGGAAGAGTCAGGATGTGATTCATATTGATGCATATAGACTCACCAGCGGAGCTGAGTTAATCACCATGGGCATTTGGGAGTATTATGAATCCGGTGCTATCATCGTTATTGAATGGGCGGATATCGTCGCGGCAGCCATCCCTGAAGACGCCATTGGCATGAGTTTCCGGGCTGTCGCAGGTGAGGACAATGGTCGCGAAATAGTAATACACTCACCAAGACTGCTGTCGTTTTTCGAATGATCATTGCCTGCGATACTTCATCTGTTGTATGCTCTGTGGCCATTGCTGACCAAGGGTCTATTGTTTTTAGTAGGGAAGCATCAGGTGGACAAATTCACATCGAAAAATTGACCCCATTTCTAAAAGAGGCAATCTCTTTCTGTAGCGCTCAAAAAAGAACACCTGAAGCCTTAGCCATTGCAATTGGTCCTGGAAGTTTTAACGGTCTACGTATCGGATTGGCCACTATAAAAGGTCTGGCAGTCGCTCTGGGGCTTCCCGTAATTCCAATCCCAAGCACAGATGCACTGGCTTTTGGTCTGCGAGATATCCTTTCTGGGAAGGGTCGGGCAATAATATTTTCTCACCGAAATTTTGTACACTTCGCTGACTACACATTTGCCCCTGGCAACTCAATTAAAACTCCTGAATTCAACTATACTCCCTGGGATGCGCTTTTCAGTGCAGGAATTGATCATTATTTCGGAAATGCTGATCGTGGTTTTGAAGCATGGGTACATTCTGAAGCTGGAAGCCAAATCGCCCGAAAATTTCATCAGGTAAATGCTAATGCTGTTCATCTGGCTCTCCTTGCTGAGACTAGAATAGAGCAGGGATTAATGGATCTAGATGATCTTGAGCCACTCTACAATGCCAAGTATGAAGCTAAAAAATGGGTTCCCCCTGAATTCTGAAATAGGGTTCAGCTGGCTCCGTTAAAAATGAAGCAATTATTGAGGCTTGAAATCACGATTTCCAGAATAACAAATTGATCAACCTTGCTTTGCAGGTTATTATGGGTAAGGTGTAAAACGGGGTGAATTATTAAGGATATAGAATGAGCTGGTTCCGTCGTCAAGGTAAGAATATCCAAACTGAAAACTCCGAGAAGAAGGATATTCAGGAAGGTCTATGGGTTAAATGTCCCAGTTGTCGTCAAATTCTATATAAAGCTGAATTACTTCAGAGTAATAACGTTTGTTACAAGTGTAGTTATCATTTCAGGATACCAGCATCTAGTTATGTTGAGCTATTATTGGACCCGGAAGGTAGAAAGGCGCACTTCCAAAATATTAAACCTTTAGACCCGCTCAAGTTCAAGGCTCAAAAAAAATATAGCGATCAAATTACAGCTGCTCAGACTAAAACAGGTCACAATGAGGCAGTTCAGGTCATTGAAGGCCATATGACTGGGAAACCCGTTGTGCTGGCTGTCATGGATTTTTCATTTATTGGTGGAAGTATGGGCTCTGCTGTTGGAGAGATTCTCTCTCGCGCCATCGATCTGGCCCGGGAAAAGAAAATACCTCTGATCATTATATCAGCCTCAGGAGGGGCGCGCATGATGGAAGGGGCATATTCACTAATGCAAATGGCCAAAACTTCAGCAAAACTGAGTCAATTGGCCGAGGCAAAGTTGCCGTTTATTTCAATTATGACTGATCCCACAACGGGTGGCGTCACTGCCAGTTTTGCCATGCTCGGAGACGTTAATATTGCCGAACCCGGTGCCTTGATTGGCTTCGCAGGTGCTCGCGTAATAAAGCAGACAATCGGTGCTGATTTGCCAGAGGGATTCCAGCGAGCAGAATTTCTCTTAGATAAAGGGTTTCTGGATTTGGTTGTTGCAAGGGATGATCTCAAACGACAGGTAACTGAAATCCTCGATATACTGCATGTCCCGACCTAAAATTCTCCTCACCAATGATGATGGAATAAATGCCACGGGTATTGCTACTCTGGCAAATGCCCTGACCAGTTTTGCCGATATTTATATCGTGGCTCCCCTCTCAGAGATGAGCGCCATGGGGCATGCCATAACCATTTCAGATCCACTTAAAGTCAGTGAAATATTTAAAGATGGCAAACATTTTGGTTGGGCTATTGGCGGTACTCCAGCTGATTGTGTCAAGTTGGCAATCAACGGTTCACTGGTTCCAAAACCTGATCTTGTAATTTCCGGCATCAATCAGGGTGCCAATGTGGGTGTTGATATTATTTATTCAGGAACCGTATCTGCTGCCTACGAGGGTACTATTCTTAACATTCCTTCCATGGCCATTTCCCTTGATTCATTTACCCAAAAAGATTTTTCAGCGGCTGGGAAGGTTGCCCACATTGTGGCCAAAAAAATTCTAAAAGAAGGCTTACCCACAGGCACATTGCTTAATGTAAATGTTCCTGCAGGTGACTTTGATAGTTTCAAGTCTATCTGTATCTCACCTCAGGGGAGTGGTACTTATAGTGAAAATTTTGACCGACGCGAAGATCCTCGCAAACGGGTATACTATTGGCTATCTGGAACCAGACAATATGAGAATTCAGATCCAAACCTGGATGAAAATGCCGTGCGAGCTGGACATGTAACTATCACACCGCTGCATTATGAACTCACCAATAAAGCCTTTTTGACACCCCTTGAGTCCTGGAAATTAAAATTAAGGTAAAGATGCATGCATGAACTCGTATTAATTTTAGATTTTGGGTCCCAATATACCCAATTGATTGCCAGGCGGATTCGTGAAGAGCAGGTCTACTGCCGGATTGAACGTTCAGAATTGAGTGCAGTTGAAATCAAAGCCATGGGCGCTAAGGCCATCGTTCTATCAGGTGGTCCCAATAGTATCTTTGAAGAAAATGCTCCGCAGATAGATCCCAAGATATTTGAGTTGGGTATTCCAATTCTAGGTATCTGTTATGGCCTCCAAATCATGGCCAAAGAATTTCAAGGCAGAGTGATTCCAGGCATTACCCGTGAATATGGACCCATGGGGGTTCAGTTTCCCTTAGCAAGTCCATTATTCGAAGGAGTTAGCGCAGGCTCACAAGTATGGATGAGTCATGGAGACCATGTTGAACAAATACCTGATAATTTTCATATAATTGCCCGTTCAAGCGGAAATCTTATTGCAGGAATTGCTCACACTTCCATGCCCTTTTACGGTGTTCAATTCCACCCCGAAGTAAACCATACCGTGCAAGGGCAAACCATAATTAGTAATTTTTTATTTAAAATTGCCGCTTTCAATCGAGATTGGACCTCCAGCAGCTTTATTGAGGATTCTATTAAACAAATTCGAGAAACGGTAGGTGATAAGAAGGTTTTACTGGGTTTGAGCGGAGGTGTGGACTCATCTGTGTTGGCATTTTTGCTCCATGAAGCAATTGGTAAAAACTGTTTCCCCGTATTTATAAATAATGGCTTATTAAGATCCAATGAAACAGCAGAAGTAAAGGCTCTCTTTGAAGCTTCCCATATCAAGATTTATCAGTATGATTATAGCAAGCAATTTTTGTCAGAATTGGCTGGTATTAAAGAACCTGAGAAAAAACGTAAAATTATAGGCCGTGTCTTTATTGAGTCTTTTGAAGAAGTTGCCAGAGAGATCAAAGACATCCACTTTCTGGCTCAAGGTACCCTCTATCCCGATATTATCGAGAGCGGGGGAGCCTCGGGACACGCCGTGACGATAAAAAGTCATCACAATGTGGGAGGTTTGCCTGAGAAGATGGCTCTTAAAGTTATAGAGCCATTTAAGGAGCTTTTTAAAGATGAAGTGAGGGCAGTAGGCAGAATCATGAATGTGCCGGTAAAAATCATTGGTCGCCATCCTTTTCCAGGACCGGGACTGGCCGTCAGGTGCCTTGGAGAGGTTAGTGCTGAGCGCTTGTCTATTCTACAGGCAGCAGATCAAATATTTATTGAGACATTATACGAAACTGGCTGGTACGATAAAATCTGGCAGGCCTTTACCGTCTTGCTCCCAATTCAGACGGTTGGCGTCATGGGTGATAAGCGGACTTATGAAAATGTGTTAGCCATCCGCGCTGTACACAGTCTGGATGGGATGACGGCTGATTGGGTTCGGATTCCCTACGAAATAATTGCTGATGTTTCCTCAAAAATTGTGAACTCGGTTGCTGGCGTTAATCGCGTCGTTTATGACGTGACTTCCAAGCCACCTGGAACTATTGAATGGGAATAGCATTGAATTTCTGTCCCTCGTATTAACATGAAAATATAAAGTGTAAAATTATGTGCGGTATCGTCGGGTATATTGGTCGAAACAATGCTGTACCTGTGGTCATACAAGGCCTGCAACGTCTTGAATATCGTGGCTATGACTCATGCGGTATAGCAATGATGAGTTCAACTGGAATCGAAGTTGAAAAAGTAACTGGCAGAGTTGGCGAACTGCAGAGTATCCTTGCCCGTCAAAAAAAATCTTCAGGGCTTGCCATTGGTCATACCCGCTGGGCGACACACGGTTCACCCACCTTCGAAAATGCACATCCTCATACTAGCGAGGATGGCAAAGTTGCTCTGGTACACAATGGGATTATTGAAAACTATAAGATTTTAAGGGATAAGCTGGAAGCTGAGGGATACAAATTTGTTAGTGAGACAGATACAGAAGTTATCGCTGCACTGATCAGCAAAGCCTACAGTGGAAATCTGGAACAGGCAGTCCGCGAGGCTCTGTCATTGGTCGTTGGTGCTTATGGCCTGGCAATCATTCACGCTGATGAACCGGGGAAAATTGTTTGCACCCGCAAGGGAGCTCCCTTGATTATGGCCATCGGAGAGAAAGAGTTTTTCGTCGCCTCTGATGTTGCAGCAGTACTTCATTACACAAAAAATGTAATTTATCTGGACAATGGTGAAATCGGTCTACTGACCCACGACGGTATCACCACTGTTTCTGCTGTAGATGAACTCGTAGACAAAAAAATCCATAAAATCACGTTCAATCTTGAAGAGATCGAAAAAAGTGGATATGAGCATTTTATGCTCAAAGAAATTTTCAGTCAACCCCAGACTATCTACGATGCAATGAGGGGTCGTTTACTGCCAGAATCAGGAAACGCCCATCTGGGGGGCATTGACCACATGATTGGATCCATTCTCCATGCCGATCAGCGCTATTTTACGGCTTGTGGAACTTCATGGCATGCCGCTCTTATTGGTGAAATGATGTTTGAGCAGTTTGCCCGACTTCCCTGCGAGGTTGAATATGCCAGTGAATTTAGATATCGTGAGCCTCTCGTAGATGCAAAATCTATTGTGTTTGCCATTAGCCAGTCTGGAGAAACCGCTGATACACTGGCTGCGATCCAGGAAGCAAAGAGCCGAGGTGCAACCGTACTTGGTATCTGTAACGTTGTCGGTAGTTCCATTGCCCGCGAAACGGAAGCGGGCGTTTATATCCATGCAGGACCTGAAATTGGCGTCGCCTCTACAAAGGCTTTTACTTCACAAGTTACTGTCTTATCCCTACTGACCTTAAAGTTAGCTCGCCTAATGGGAATGGGCGAATCAGATGGAATCGAGATTGCTCAAGCCTTACAGCGATTGCCAGAAAACGTCGAATGGGTGCTAAAGCAGGCTGATCAGATAGCAGAAATTGCAAAGATCTATTCTGATGCCTCGAATTTTCTTTATTTAGGTCGCGGTGTAAATTTTCCAGTGGCTCTTGAGGGGGCACTTAAATTGAAAGAGATTTCATACATTCATGCTGAAGGCTATCCCGCCGCCGAAATGAAGCACGGTCCCATTGCCCTGATTGATAAATCAATGCCTATCGTAGCCATTGCTCCGCAGGACAAAACCTACGATAAAATCCTTAGCAATATTGAAGAGGTCAAAGCACGTCATGGGCGCGTGATTGCACTTGCAACCCAGGGAGATACACGTATCAAGGATATTGCCGATCATGTGCTGTATGTACCTCCAGCCCTGTCTTTTACAGCACCAATACTCAATGTCATCCCACTCCAGTT
>JABMOT010000257.1 GCA_013202385.1 Fidelibacterota bacterium | reverse complement strand
CTTCAAAGACGGGACTTCCAGTGCTGCATCCAGTTCACAAAAGGGGAGATCATTTATGGGAATATCAATTGCTTCCATGGAAACTTTATAATCAACGATTTCAGCCGGCACTGTCCATTGCCCCATCTGTTTTTCGTAACGTAAATGAAGGTTCTGCGACCCCCATGTCAAATCAAGATGGCTCAAATTCATTTCCGAAAGAAGTTCCAGAGACAACTCTATGGTATGGGTTTCAGATCTTTGTAGCGTGATATCAAAGGCAAATTCAGTTTCCTCATATTCCAAATCCCAAATATCAAATCCAACCGGATGTCTGAATTCAATCTGGGTTAAGCCCGCTAGCAGTCTGGGGGCAATCACCACGCGATTTTCTGATAAATCTGGTCGGATACCGAGAATATCCTGATAAAAACTGCGTAAATATTCTGCCAGGCTCCATGCTTGGCTGAAGGTGCCAGACAACCGCAATTTTCCATCACGAGGCCAGGCATCGGTCAATTCGGCAAGGGTTCCCAGAGCCCCCCGGTCCATTATCTGATTGGTCAAATCATCAAATAAAGCCTGGGCATAATGATATTGGTGAAAGTGGATCGCTGTACTGATGGTTGCTGCAGAGTTCCAGGTCCAGATAATACCATTGTGGTAAGCGGCATCCTGAACATAGAGACCGGGTTGGTGATGATAGGGGTGGAAATTGGCATCATTCTGACTCAGGGACAGTACCCCATGTCGGGTAATAAGTTGCGGAGCCAAACTTTTAAAGCTCACCCAGTCGCAGGTTTCTGTGAACAGGTGTGGAATCAGGAATACATTGGGGCGTTTCTGTGTATCCTGAGAATCGTCAACATTTAAATGATCTATAAAATAGTTACCCTTGGGTGCTCTGAATTTCTCCAGACCCCCTACTAATTTCTTCAAGGTCACACTGGCAACAGCTTCTAGATCAGTATCCCCAAACATTACAGCCAGCCGCTTTGTAATTTCCAATTGATCTCGCCAGATAAATTGTATATCGATCGCTCGATCACCGCGAGGACTCCAGGGACCATCGGGACCTTTGGCATCCATCCAGGTATCGGCATCTGCATGACGCAATAAGCCATCTTCAGCGACCCAATTGCTTAATGCACCTCGCGTGGCATGTTGAACGCTCACCCACATTTTCTCCAGAAACTTGAGGTCTCCAGTGTAGCGGTAATAATCCCAAATCGAGCGCACAAACCAGGGCGTTCCATCTGTGGTATTATAAATAATATTCTCCGGTTGCGCCCGATTGGGAACCCGTCCATAATTTTCATCTGATGGATCAATATTCTGCAACTCTGAAAAGGAAAGCAGGATCTGACGCGCATCTTCAAAACGACCGCTGACCAGGACAGCTCCTGCAAATGAAATGAAAGCATCCCTGCCCCAATAATCGTCAAACCAGGGTAAGCCGGCATAAATCCCTTTCCCCTGCTGGTTCATAACCAAAGCATCCAGCGAATTGTGAGCCCATCCAATGGCTGTATCAATTTTTGAGTCGCTACTGGACAATTTCGTGTCTGTCATACGATTTTGAATACGGTCATGACGCTCAGCCCGCGCATTTTTAAGCCAGCCGGGTTCCATTTCCAATTCCCGTTTCTCGCCGTTGAGGGACACAGAGACTGTCAATCGGCGAGAAGCCGTGAGCTCAGCTCTCTGAGTTAGAAAAGCTGTATAGAGGGGCATCTCTGGCAATTCAGGGGCTAACCACTGCATGGAATGTGAAAACCAGATCTTCATGTAGGGGTAACTTGCCGGCAGCCCTACCAGACGTTTGATCGTGATGTTTAGCTCTTGAGCCGAGGTGGAACTCTCAAAATCCGCTGATTGATTGCCACCCAGTATGGCTGGTTGAACTATCCAATGAGTCGCTTCTTCTGCTTCCAGTTCAATCGTCAAGGTTCGGGCTTCATCCAGTAGGGTCCAGGTTTCTCTAATCCCCAGTTCCAAATATTCTCGGGTGATTGAAACCGGGTCTACGCTGACAATCGCTTTATTTCTTGGTAATAGGTCCCCGTTTACAGAGATGAAAAGATCTTCGAGATAAGCACGCTTCGAGGCAGTCAACCCGTGCCAGGGTGAACTGTTATAGCCACCTGCTCGAGTTACCCAGAAGGCATCCTGCTTATCCGTATAGGCGATCTCGCGTTTGCTTCCCGGGGCTAGATCGAATGTGAACAGATTTTTTTGGGGTGATTTATTAAAGGAACAGCTACTGAGCCAGAATATTATGGAAAAGCAAAAAAAGCGCATCATGATTTTGTTCTTCAACTCCATGAATAAAAATAGATCTACTAAGAATACAATTTCCGAACCCCGAAGGGGTGATAATTTGATAGCCCGGTCATTCAAACATTATCTAACCCTGAAAGGGTGTTATTTTTCTACCCATTCAAATAAATATTTTTCGTTATATTCGATTTCATATTTCTGAAGAAATTCAAAATATTCGTCCCGGAATGTGTTTTTTGTGTGATGTTCTTCCTGGCTTAAAACGTATTGGTAAACCCGATCAATTTGTGATTGGCCATAGGAGAAACAACCATATCCAGCCTGCCAGGAAAATTTACCTTTTACAAATTTATTCGAATTGATAAAATTTGATGAATTATTTTTGACATCACGTACCAAATCTGATATGGACATCGAGGGATTTAACCCGATGAAAAGATGTACGTGATCTGATACTCCATTGATGATAATGGGTTTATGACCTTTTGCCTTGATGATGCCAGCCATGTACTTGAAAACGTCCTCTCGCCAGGGTTTTTGGAGCAGATTGCGTCTACCACTTACGGCAAAAACAACTTGGATATATATTTGTGAATACGTCCCGGCCATAAGCGAATTATGTCATCCCTTCGGGATTTGGGAATAGAAATCTTAATTTCTGCTTTGCTTTAATAATGTCATCCCTTCGGGATTTTGGATCGATT
>JABMOT010000256.1 GCA_013202385.1 Fidelibacterota bacterium | reverse complement strand
CCCATGGAAAACATCTATCTCCATCCTGATTTTGGATATATCCGTGTTGAGGGCTTGGCGAACGATCTTTCTGGAGCGATCTCCTTTTTGAATGCCGAAATGAATGGGTTTATCCCCACACCAGACGAATTCAAAATAGCCCAGGGTAATTTTTCCCAATCCATGATGCATGGCGGGAAAGACAAAGCCAAGGATTTGTTTGATGCGTTGGTTGATTCCATTCTCTATGGTTCCAAACCTGAAAAATCAGAGAAAGAACTCACGTATGCCAGTCTGGTGGATTTCGCTTCTGTCTATTTCCAACCAAACAACCGCATCGTCAGTGTGGTTTCGCCTGAACCCGAAGGCAAGCTCTCCAAATTATTGCTGAATTCAAAAAAGGAACAGGCCTCAAAAACTTTTGCGCTTACAGACAAGATTTATTTGAGCCCAAAAGCCGCAAGCGCCATTGATGTGACTGGCGGTGGTGAGCGTTCATATCTTTTCTGGGGATTTATCAAGGAGATTGAATCAGGCGATGAGGCAGCGATTAAGGCATTGGGATTAATCCTGTCAGACAAGATTATTTTTGATGTTCGCGAAAAGCAGGGTATGGCATATCGGATGACGGCCACGGCAACCGTACGAGATAACAAAGGCTTGTTCTACATGAGTCTGGGAACACGTCCCCAAAACACAGATGTCCTGCTGTCCCAGTTTCCCGCACTCATGAGTAGCAAAACAATCGGGGATCTCAGTGAAACGGATGTCCAGAAAACCATTAATATGTACCTGGGTCGTATGATGTTTCGGCGGCTCTCCAGCATAAACCAGGCTTATTATCTGGGCACGTCGTTGTTCTTTGAAAATGATATGAACCACGATCAGGCAGAGCTGGAAGCCTTGAAAAAGGTGACCCTGGCAGATGTGAATCGCGTAGCCGAAAAATATTTAACAGTCGAAAACCCGATCTCTATTGTGGTTCGCTAACAGGTCGTCATCCTGAGCCCGTCGAAGGATATTGATCCTCAACAGGTCGAGATTTTTCCCTTAGGCTTCGCTCAGGGCAGGCTCTCTCAGAATAGCACTGAAGAGGACTCAAGAATTGACATTTCAGGAAAACCTCGACAAGCTCAATGTGGCGCCTCAATATTCGCGATCCTGGAGGCTGAAGCGCTCGATGGAAACGGTCCTAAACAGGTTTGTTCAACCCAAGACTAGAAGATTAAGAGGATAAGATGAGTACATTTAAACGAGTATCAATAGGTCTGTTAATAGGTGTCATGATACTGTCATGTCAGCCGACTGAGGTTAACGAAGTAGTCTTCTTAGCCCACCAACTCGATTTCACAATAAACGTTGAAAAACGCCAGGCAATCTTCACAGACAAAGGGCAAATTCAGGTTTTTGAAGGGGGAAACCTGCTATATCTGGCACCTAATGCTGAAATATCAAATTTGATGATCGGTGACGATAAGCCCAATTTCATGCTTCTGGATTCTGCAGGGCTCTTTGAGCTAAATTCTGAATTAGCCGCAAAAATATTACTGTTAGACCCACCAAAAGAGGCATTGTGGGTCCTTTTTGAGCTAAAAACACCGGGAAACAGAACATTTAGCCTTGAGTACACAGCAAAATTTGATGCAGATGTAAATGATGTCAAATTTTCCAATCAAAATGTGGGTCGCGAAGTCACCGGCACCATCCTGGAAAAGGGTGCCTATCTTAGTCCGGGCTCCTTCTATTACCCCAGAGGAAATGATGGCCTTATGAGTTTTCAAGTAACAGCCAACATACCGGTGAACTGGGAATCCATTGCCGATGGGAACAGTGTTGCCAGCGTGAGTTCAGCCACCAGTAAAATCCAAAGCTGGAGCAATCCCTATCAATCGGATGGTCTCATGTTTATGGCGGCCCCCTTTGCAGTGAAGCACGCCAAAGCTGGCGAGATTGATATTTATTGCTATTTCTTTGAAGAAGACACCAGTCTTTTTGAAACCTATCTCCCTGCAACAGTAGACTACATAAACATGTATTCTGAAATGATCGGTCCTTATCCCTACAAACGCTTCACCGTAGCAGAAAATTTCTTTCCCACAGGCTATGGAATGCCTGCATGGACCCTCCTGGGGCAGAAGGTTATTAGATTGCCCTTTATTGTGATGACGTCATTGGGGCATGAAGTACTGCACAACTGGTGGGGCAACAGCATTTATGTAGATTATGATAAGGGAAATTGGTGCGAAGGCTTGACGGTCTATGGTGCGGACTACCACTATAAGCTTCAACGTAGCCCGGCCAGCGCCCGAGACTACCGCAAAGACATTCTCAAGCAGTACAAGAGTTATGTAAATAAATTAAATGATTTTCCGGTTCGAGAGTTTGTTGCCCGGCACAATGCTGAGACGCGCACCATAGGCTATAACAAGACCATGATGATCTTTCACATGATTGAAGAAACTATTGGGAATGAAGCCTTTTTTCAAGCCTGGCGCGATGTGTATGCAGTCCATAAGGGCGAGAAGGTTTCCTGGGAACAGTGGGTTGCCGCTTATGAAAGAGCCTCAGGCGCAGACCTGAGTTTTGTGATTCCTCAATGGGTGGATCGTGTGGGTGCTGCCCAAATCAGGGTTGACCTGCTTGACTCCAAATTCAATAATGGAATGACCACAGTAAAGCTTAAGGTTTCACAAACAGGAGCTGATCTCTACAATTTGAGAATTCCAATTAAATTTATGGGTGTCGAGGATCAAGACGCTCTCGTTGGGCTGTCTGAAAGAGAAGCCGTTATCGAGCTTGGAGTGAAAGGTGAGCCAACGGCCTTTGAGTTAGATCCGGATTATAATCTTTTTCGACACTTGTACCCTCAGGAGATCGAGGCCACAGTGGCAGCCGCCATGGGTGCTCAAGAAAAGTATTTCAATTACTATGTCGAAGGCGAGAAGCCAGCAATGAAAGCATTTGGGGACGCACTAACTGAAGGTGATGTCAGCCCAGCATCGGCGAGCGATAATATCACTGTTGGGTTGGAGGGTAATTATGCCATATTTGCTTTAAACCCCACCCACCTGCCACCAGAACTCTCAAAGCAGATACAAATGGACCCGGTCTCAATTACAATCAATGGGGAAACTTTTCCACAGGCTGGACATACTTTTGTCCTCAGTTCCGATGAAGAAGAGATCGCTGCCAAAATGCTGGTGTTGATTTCTGGTGATCTTGAATCTCTACCCCGGATCGGTGAGTTGATCCCACACTATGGCAAATACTCCTATCTGGTATTCAAGGGAACCCATAATGTCGCCAAGGGGCAATGGCCAGCCCTGACCAGCCCACTTAGAATTGCCTTGAGGTAAAAAGTGTTTTTGAAGTCACGGGTAAAATGACTAGGTTCATTCAGAAAAAAGAGGCTTAACATCGTCTGGGTTAAAATAAAGGGATAATAGCCAAACCATGAAAAATACCTACTTTGATTTGATTGAACAAACTTACTACTTCCCCCAAGAAGGTTTTGATGTTCAGGACAAACACCTGACCTTTAACGGTGTTTCATTAAAATATCTGATTGAAAAATATGGAACGCCGTTTCGGTTTATTTATTTACCTAAAATTGGATCCCAGATAAAAAAAGCTCGCAACCTCTTCAAAAAGGCCATCAAGAAGAACAATTATAAGGGAAAATATCAT
>JABMOT010000255.1 GCA_013202385.1 Fidelibacterota bacterium | reverse complement strand
GTAGAGCGCGACAATAACGACAGCAGCAACTGATACAAACATGCTGATTGGAATAAAGGCTTCCATTGATGTACTCATAATAATCTCCTGTAATAGTTTTTAGTTTCATCGTGGTATTAGACTGAGATACGTTTGTCTTTGTTGCATCTTTTTACTCTTTTTTTGCAAAAATTTTATTATTAGTCTAATTGCAACAATTTACCTTTACTCTAAGTCTAAGTATTAATATGATCAATATGATTCCTAAGGTTCAAACAGATACGGATCACCTCTTTCGGGAAATTGTGAAAAAGCATAGCAGCCGTATATATAATCTTGCGCTTATGAAATGTAATCAGGTCACCCTGGCCGAAGATATCAGTCAGGAAACATTTATCAGGGTTTATAAAGGGTTGCATAATTTTAGAGATGACTCTCACATTGGGACATGGATATATCGAATCGCTTTGAATGTGTGTTATACCATGATTAAAAAAGAGTCTCTGCTATCCTCAAGGTTGGTTCCCATGGAGGATAGGGCGGATCTTGAGCCTGAAGACCCTAACAGTGATGTCCAGGATATTTTCATCAAGGATCTTGAGAAAGATCAAATCAGAGAGGCAGTTTCAGCTTTACCAGCGCTGCAATCTGACGCGATAACACTCTATTATTTGAAGGAATTTCAGTACACAGAGGTGGCCGAAATTATGGATATTCCTTTAAATACAGTTAAATCCCATATTCGCAGAGCTAAAGCCAACTTGAAACTATTGTTAATGGAGGTCTATAATGAGACCGGATAATTCTAACAAACTTGATGTCGTTGATGCACTCCTTGAGAATACCTGGGAGAATCTGCCTGCACATCTTGAGCGACACCTCTTGGCGATTCCTTCACAGATTGATTTTGCTCAAAATCATCGATTCGATCGATTATCCTTATTTCTGAATACCATTCTCATATTATGGGCTGCGGGTATGCTGATGTATTTCTGGACCCCGCTGGAAGGGATGCTTGCCAACCTGGCTCAGGGTTTAATGGGTTTTAGTGCTTTTTCTCCTCAATTATTGGCGCACCCTATTGTGGCATTAATTGCCATGGCTTGTCTGCTCTTCGGATGGGTTTGGATGGACACGGAAAAGCCTCCTGGCCTCAAGAAGGTTTAACTAAAAAGAGCCCTTGTTGAGGGCTCTTTTTAGTTGCAGAGGGCTTGTAGTTTACCAGTTTTCACCCAATAGCTCGAAGTACTCCTGTGGGTGCAAACAAGCGGGACATGCCTTAGGGGCATCTTCACCTTCGTGGAGGTAGCCACAATTGATGCAACGCCAGACAACTTTTCCATTGCGCTTAAAGACGCGACCCTCCTCAAGATTTTTTGCCAGGTCTTTATAACGCTTTTCGTGTTGTTTTTCAGCGATGGAAATGGTTTCGAATGCTATTGCAACCGCTTTGAATCCTTCTGCTCTGGCTATTTTAGCGAATTCTGGATACATGATTGTCCATTCATATTCTTCGCCGGCGGCGGCTGCCTTTAAATTTTCCAGGGTGGTTCCGATTTTTCCTGCCGGGAAAGTCGCTGTCAGTTCCAGATCTCCACCTTCCAAAAACTTGAAAAAACGCTTGGCGTGCTCTTTTTCCTGATTGGCAGTTTCTTCAAAGATTTGTGATATTTGAACCAGCCCCTCGCTTTTCGCAGCACTGGCAAAATAAGTGTATCTATTTCTCGCCTGTGACTCACCGGCGAAAGCGATTAATAAATTCTTTTCGGTTTGGGTACCGATTATGCTATTTCCCATCTGCGCTCTCCTTTTGTTAATTGCCTATTTAGCATGCATAAATTTTGCCAAACTTTCTATTTAGCCTATCCTCCATTTATTGGCGAAGGTTTAAAGTCTTGACCCACTCCGTGCGCAGAATGTTTTTGTTAGTGCCTGCAGCTTGTTAGATTCCTGTCCTGTCCGCTGTGGGGTTACATCTGCAGGGTGGGCTAAAATAATAAATAGCACGAGACCACTCCGTAGAATGGTTCGAAGTGCATAAGGCTACTTAATTCTCTCAGCCAAATGATCTAAGTTCAGTGGTGAATATGATCTGAGGCCGACACGGTTTTCTTAGAAATGGGGAAATTCGCTCCCGTATTTGGAAAGAGAAACAATGCAGTTACTGAAATACCAATTCTGTCAAACAAATGACTTCAAAGTTTGTTCGGTTCAATTGACGATTATATGAATATGCTAACGAGCTCTCAGTCTGAATCAAAAGCAATCAGGCCGATGCCTGACATCTGGTTAAAGGCCGCTATGCTTGGAAGTTTATGGGCTTCCATAGAAATTATTCTAGGCAGCTTTCTCCATAACCTGCATGTCCCCCTCTCAGGCACCTTCTTAGCCTCATTGGGATTAATTCTCATGATAAATGGCTATAAACTATGGCCTGAGAAGGGCTTGTTCTGGCGAACAGCACTGGTGACGGCTGCCATGAAGTCCATCTCACCTTCCGCCATCATATTTGGACCCATGATAGGTATTTTCATGGAGGGCTTAATCCTGGAGCTTTTCGTGCGTCTTTTCAAAGGAAAGTGGCTGGGCTTTGTAATCGGGGGGGCATTGGCTGTCTCCTGGAGCCTGTTCCAAAAAATTCTGGTACTGATGATGACATATGGTCCCGATTTCATCAAATTGTATGAGCAACTTTACTTGATGGCAGCCCGTAGCCTACAATTCGGGGGAAGCGCTCCTGTGGATCTAGTCAAGGTTATATTTGTCATTGATCTCTGCTTCGGAGCTTTTGTCGCGATCCTTGCTATTAAACCAAGCAAATCTCAGGACCAGATAATATTATCACCGCCTCTGCCCATGGAAGGTGAGCAAGCTAAAAATCTATTAATAGCCTCGGCGACCCAAAAATTCTCACTGGTCTTATTCTTAATTAATTTGGTGTTTTTGATTGCCGGCCTTGCATTGCTTGATGATCTGTCGCTTCCGGTAGGAGCCTTGGCGGTTATAGTCTATGTAAGCTTCAATATTTTCAGGTACGCGCGCTCACTGAGACGGTTGAAGAATCCACGTTTATGGATCCAACTAATTGCCGTAATGGGTTTGTCTGGACTCATTTTGGGAGGATGGGATAGCGCGGCAGCTATTTTGAACGGTCTGCAAACGGGTGTTGGTATGGCAATCCGTGCGCTCCTGGTAATATTTGGATTTTCGGCCTTAAGCATAGAATTCCGAAATCCGGTGATAATAAGTTGGTTTTCCCGTCATGGGATGGCAATTGTATTTGAAGCACTCTCGATCGCTTTTGAGGTTCTCCCACGTTTATTAAAACTGGTCTCTCAAAAAAAACGTCTATGGAGACACCCCATAAAAACTCTGAACCAATTACTTGGAGCCCTTGAAATTTTGCGGCAGGAGCACGTTTCTATCTCGGCAATGATCATCATTCTGACAGGCAATCAGGGTGATGGTAAAACCCAATTAATCAAAGATCTCATTGAGTCGAGTGAGACAGGTGATATAAACTTCTCAGGGTTTTATACTGAAGGTAGCTGGCTTGATGGTGAACGAGACAAATACCACCTTGTGGATTTTTCAAATCAAACTTCTACCCTTTTGTGCGAACGTGCTGATCCCCCTTCGGATATTAAAAGTGGTCCTTTCAATTTCCGCCACTCCGGGGTTGCTTTTGGATGCGAAATCTTAAGACAGAAAAAACCGGATAATAAAACAGTCGTAGTGATCGACGAAATTGGACCACTTGAACTTCGAGACGAGGGCTGGGGCAAGTGTATAGCTGAATTACTGGCAGTCAAACAGATGATGATCTGGACCGTTAGACCATCCCTGTTGGATGCTGTTCTTGCGAAATGGGGTGTACGTATTTCACTTCTGGAGGCAAAAGAATCAAAGGTATCGGATCTCCAGAAAATTTTACGCCAAATGCTAAACTGAGCCACCTCTTCTGCGTAATCCTGCATGACTATGTATATTTATTTTCAACCGACTTTTAAAGATTTATAATAATGCTACCTATTCGTTTATAATTGCGAAATGCAAAATATTAATGCTCCCAAGGGTTTACTTTCAAATTTTTGGCGCGCTGTTTGCAGACGCTTGAATGCATAATTCTATCTTGGAAAAATGTCGATAAAGGAGTCGAAATGAGTGAGGTAACAAAATTTAGCCCTGCTGCTGAATTCACAGCCAATGCACATATCAAGTCTTTGGAGCAGTATCAAGAGATGTATGATCGTTCCATCAATGATGAGGATGGATTCTGGGCGGAACAAGCAGAACGTATAACCTGGTTTAAAAAGTGGGACACTGTGGCGAATTATGATCTTGCAGCAGCAGACATCAGGTGGTTCGAAGGGGGCAAGCTCAATGTCAGCTATAACTGTCTTGATCGTCATGTAGAAGCCGGTTTTGGCGACCGTACCGCGTTGATATGGGAGGGGAACAATCCTACTGAGGATAAAACCTTTACTTACAATCAGCTTTTAGCAGAAGTACAAAAATTTGCCAATGTTCTAAAAGCTCATGGTGTGGTGAAAGGTGATCGTGTCTGTCTTTACATGCAGATGATTCCCGAATTGTCAATTGCCATGCTCGCTTGCTCCCGTATCGGAGCTATTCATTCAATCGTGTTTGGTGCTTTCAGCCCTGATTCGCTTCGAGATCGTATCAATGATTCTGAATGTAAGGTTCTAATCACTCAAGATACGGGCGTGCGTGGAACGAAACTTGACATTCCAATGAAGTCAAATGCTGACAAAGCACTAGCCGATACACCCTCCATCAAAACATGTGTTGTGGTTAAAAGAACTGGCGCTGAAGTAAGCATGGATTCAGGTCGAGATGTTTGGTGGCATGAGGGTATGTCCAGTGTAAAAGACGTTTGCCCCCCTGAACACATGGATGCAGAAGATCCTCTATTCATTCTCTATACTTCTGGATCAACCGGGAAGCCAAAAGGTGTTTTACACACAACCGGTGGTTATCTGGTTTATGCATCACTCACCCATGAACTGGTCTTCGACTATCATGAAGATGATGTGTATTGGTGTACGGCTGATATTGGGTGGGTAACTGGCCACTCATATATTGTCTATGGTCCACTGGCTAATCGCGCCATTACTGTCATGTTTGAAGGTGTTCCAAATTATCCTGATTTTGGTCGTTTCTGGGATGTTGTTGATAAACATAAAATTAATCTATTTTACACAGCTCCAACAGCTCTGCGTGCGCTCATGCGTGAAGGCAATCAGTGGGTAGAATCCCGTGATCTTTCGACGCTGCGTCTGTTAGGTACCGTTGGTGAAACGATCAAATCCCCTGAGTGGAATTGGTATTACCAGATTGTGGGCAAGGGCAAATGTCCAATTGTAGATACCTGGTGGCAAACTGAAACGGGTGGAATTCTTATTACACCTCTGCCCGGTATGACTCCCTTAAAACCAGGTAGTGCCACCATACCTTTCTTTGGTGTGCAACCCGTTCTGCTCACAGAAGACGGTAAAGAAATTGAAGGAAATGGTAAATCTGGCTTATTGGCCATGAAGGCGGCCTGGCCAGGCATGATGAGAACTCTTTATGGTGACCATGATCGATTCAAACAAACCTACCTGGCGATGTACCCCGGCTATTACTTCACTGGTGACGGTGCTCGTCGCGATGAAGATGGAGATTACTGGATAACAGGTCGTGTGGACGACGTTTTGAATGTCTCCGGTCATCGAATCGGTACTGCTGAAGTTGAAGGTGCTATTGGAAAAGCTCCTGGTGTCGCCGAAGCTGCTGTGGTTGGTTACCCTCACGATATCAAGGGTCAGGGTATTTATGCATATGTAACTCTTATGGCTGGAATTGAAGGATCAGATGCCATTCTAGCAGGCATAGCAGAATCTGTTAAAAGAGAGATTGGTCCTCATGCGAGACCGGACAAAGTCCAGTTTACTCCTGCATTGCCAAAAACCCGCTCTGGCAAGATTATGCGACGTATTCTGCGCAAAATTGCCGAAAATGAGGTCGAAAGTCTTGGTGATATTTCCACACTGGCTGATCCATCAGTCGTGGAGAGTCTAGTAGCAGAACGCAAATAGAAGATCACCTATAAACATAAAAAAGGGCTCGGAAACGAGCCCTTTTTTTATGTTTGACCTATTTCTATTTGACGCTGACGGAAATCTCCTTGGGAAGAGCTTCCTTGGTCTTGGGGATGCTCAAGGTTAGAAAACCGCTCTTGTATTCAGCAGAGATCTTATCCGTGTTAACGTTCTCAGGCAATTCAATATCTCTCTCATAACTGCCTTGAGCGATCTCACGGGCCAAGTACTTCACGCCCTCATCCTCTTTGATCTCTGCTTTTTTTGCTGAGAGTGTGAGGGTATTCTTTTTCACTGAAATGGTGATTTCATCTTTTTCAAACCCAGGTAATGAAAATAAAAGCTCAAAACTTTTTTCAAGTTCTTGCGCGTTCATTGCGGGTCTCCAAACATTTTTTGCATTGCTGCGTGGATTTGGCAAATTCATATCGTCAAAAAAGTTATTCAACATGAGGTCGAAGGACCTATTCATTCTGGGGTGGGCTACTTTTACTAATGTCATGATGTTCATTCCTTATATTTTGTTCATGATTCTTTTCAAACATGACATACTACTATCGAATCCTGTGCCAAAAGAAAATATGAGCCATTCTGGCATATATACAACATTAATTAAATAAATAATGTCATAGTTCTGCCATTGTTTTGAATGATTCTAATTTAAATCTTAATTATTATGCCTATATGGCAGATATTTTACTCTGTGATTTTTATTGAGCCACGACTTCAATTACTTGATAACATTCGCGTTCCGGTCTAGTTTCAAACGATAATGAATCCAAACACTCAGTATTCGTTCAGACAAAATATCCTGATTCAAATTCTTTTGATGGGCTTGCTTGCTTTATCGGTCTCCGCCCAGTCTGATTCCCAACCAGACAGCATCAATCTGCAGCTTATCGAAGCAGAAATCGGGCAAATGATCATGGTTGGAATTCGAGGGACACATCTGAATGATGCTGCTATGATGCAAACGCAGAGTCAGATAAGTAATGGTGAAATCGGGGGCATAATCTTTTTTAAGCACAATATAAAAAACAGCCGCCAATTTCGGATTTTTGTGAAAGGTCTTAAGGCACTTCCTTTGGATCTGCCCTTATTTCTTGCCGTCGATGAAGAAGGTGGTCTGGTGCGCAGATTGAAAAAGTCACAGGGATTTGAGGAGTTTCCGGCAGCAGCTCATGTTGGGGCTACTCTTAGTGCATCTGAAGCTTATGATGTGTACTCCAAGATGGCAAAACAAATCCATGATTCTGGGCTTAATTTAAATCTGGGACCTGTCGTTGATGTGAATATTAATCGGTTATCGCCAGCCATTGGTCAACTCAATCGTAGTTTCTCCAGGGATCCCGGTGAAGTCTTTAAATTTGGAGAAATTTTTATCCGAGCCCACAATGAGGCCGGTGTTTTGTCTACCCTGAAACACTATCCCGGGCATGGAAGCTCAAGAGAAGACACTCATAACGATGTAACCGATATTACCAATACCTGGCGGAATTCTGAACAACTTCCCTTCAAGCGGCTTATTGACTCAAATGTTGTTGATATGATTATGGCCGGGCATCTATTTAATCGTCATGTTGATCCAAATTATCCAGCCTCTATGTCCCACGAGCATATCCAAAAAATACTAAGAGTTGAGCTGGGCTATAATGGAGTTGTTATCACAGATGATTTGCAAATGGGGGCTATCATCAAACGCTATGCCCTGGATGAAATTGTTATCTCTGCAATCAATTCTGGCTGTGATATTCTTCAATTCTCCGATCCCATGAATTTGGATGAAAACCTACCACTGAGGATTCGAGATATCATCATTACTGGAATACTTGATGGTAAAATTGATGCAGATAGAATTCATGAATCGTATCGACGAATCACACAATTGAAGCAAAAGCTCCAGTCAACAACGGAATAGGAGATCCCTCCATGGCATCAAAGTTTGCGACTGTTATTAATTGTATGGATGGCAGAGTACAACAGCCTGTTAATGACTGGATGAAAAAAAAGACTGGCGCAGAATTTATTGATGTCATTACTGAAGCCGGTCCCGACAAAATAATGGCATCCACAGCGACTGCCTCACGGTTGATTCTCAACCGCATATTGGTATCGCGAGACATTCACCATTCGAAAGCGGTTGCAATAGTTGCCCATGCCGATTGTGCGGGTAACCCCGTGTCAAAGTCAGCTCATCTGGAACATCTCCGCAAGGCTTCAAAGATTATCGACACTTGGAATCTTGGAATGACCATTATGACCATCTGGGTGGATAAACAGGGTCAGGTAGAATTAATCTCGGAGCTCAAGCTCTGATCTTCTGATTACGCCTCAAGCCATTTAAGCCAGGTCTATCCAGAGGTGTAGATTTAAAAAGTGTGGCAAATTCTGATTCACTCATGTCCTGAAAAACAGGGACGCTTTCCGCCCTCAAAACAGCTATAGGCACGAATGCCTGAATTGCACTCTGTTTGGAAAATCGATTCCATGGACAAACATCCTGACAAATATCACAGCCGAAAATCCATTGATCCATATTCAGTTGAATTTGATCCGGAATTGGATCAGATGGGGGGATTTCGATTGTTGCGTAAGCGATGCATTTTGAGCCATCGACGACGTATGGTTCAACAATGGCTGATGTTGGACAGGCATCGATGCAGGCTGTACATTCCCCGCAGAAGTCAGGAATCGAAACGCTATATTGATCAAACGCCTCGGTGGTGATGATCTCGCCGAGGAACCCCCAACTACCTAATTCTCTGGTGATAATATTTGAATGTTTACCCTGCCAGCCGATGCCGGCTTTCACGGCCCAATATTTTTCCATAACCGGAGCTGAATCGACAAAGACTCGATAAATTTTTGCTCTCTCCTTCCGGCCCAATCCTTTCAGCAGATCTCCAAAGAGGGCTTTCGTCAGCTCATGGAGCAGGTCCTTCAGAATAATATGATAATCTTTACCGCGGGCATACTTTGAGATAACCCCATCGAGAGCAGGGTATCTTTCATCCTGATGATAATTGACAAAAATGGAAATGACTGACTTGGCTCCAGGGAGTAAAGCATCAGGATCAAGGCGTTTATCCTTGTTCCTTTCCATATATGACATTTGCCCGGCATAGCCTCGATTCAACCATTCATTCAAAGGATCCGCTTCAATTGAGGACGCGTTTGAAACTCCAATTTTATCAATTCCCAGTTGGGAGCTCAATTTTTGGAGGTTATCGAATTTTAGCATGTGAATTTACACAGAATATCAAATCTCAATGTTATCAGTACCGATCATCCCTTTTTCAGTCGCCCGGAGTCGACATGCGGTGATATGTGGGTCATGTTCGAAAAATATTATGGCGTCTTTTTCCAGGAGTGTAGGAAGAATTCGTTTTTTCTCCGCAATACTACGCACGGGTTCGTTGTCGTAGGCCATGACCCATGGAATGGGGATGTGCGCTTGCATGGGGAACAAATCGCCTCCATACAGCAGTGTGCGATTCCCATCCGATATCGACGGGAGCTGCTGCCCTGAAGTGTGACCGTGAATTACTTCCAGCTTGATATCATTAAAGAGTTCGCGCTCTGATTTCAGAATTTTCAACATTTGATTTTCTGCTAAAACTGCCCAGTTTTCAGACAGATAACTGGCCCGATCTTTTTCTGAGGGTTGATTCGCTAGCTTCCAGTTTTCTTCCTGAACCCAATAAGAGGCATTAGGGAATACCGGCACAATTTTGCCATTTTCAAGTTTTGTATTTCCCCCAACATGATCAAAATGCAAGTGGGTACAAATTACATCGGTTATGTCCTCGACATTCAGCCCATGAGCTGCCAGACTTTGTGGCAACATATAAGGTTCCACCTGGATATTAAAAATCTCACGCTGTCGGGCATTCCACTTATCCCCATTTCCCGTATCAATAAGTATTTTTCGATCATCCGATTCAAGGAGCAGGGTTCGCGTAACCATTTGAATTCGATTAAAATTATCAACATCTGCATGTTTGGACCACATGGTTTTTGGGACAACGCCAAACATGGCACCACCATCCAGAGCAAAGGTGGAAGTGACAAGTGAGGTTAATTTATATGAACCAATTTTCATTGTCTGCCTTTCAGTAATTTAGATATTTTCCTGAAACGTTGATTTGAATCTCAGAGACACATTAACCAAAGCGATCAGGACGGGGACTTCAACCAAAGGTCCGATAACGGCTGCAAACGCCTCCCCTGAGTTAATCCCAAATACTGCAACGGCGACAGCAATAGCCAGCTCGAAATTGTTGCTTGCTGCTGTGAAAGCCAGGGAAGTCACCTTTTCATATGAATCGCTGATTTTTCGCCCCAGAAAAAAGGACATGAAGAACATCACCAAGAAGTAGATAACCAGGGGTAATGCAATCCGGAGAACATCCATGGGTATTTCAACAATCAGCTCGCCTTTCAGAGAAAACATAACAAATATTGTAAAAAGGAGAGCTACCAGGGTGAGGGGGCTGATTTTCTTTATATAGACACTTTTAAACCAGTGCTCCCCCTTCAATTTTATAAGCATCAGACGGGAGAGCAGACCGGCGAAAAAGGGGATTCCCAGATAGATGCCTACACTTTTGGCAATTTCAAGCATTGAGATACTGGCCGTTTCAAGCTCGAACCCGAACCAGGTTGGAAAAACCGTAAGATATAGATATGCAAACAGGGAGAAGAACAGAATTTGGAATATGGAATTCAGTGCCACCAGGCCGGCTGTGTATTCCCGATCTCCTCCTGCCAGATCACTCCAAACTATGACCATGGCAATACAGCGCGCCAGACCGATGAGAATCAAACCTGTCATATAATGGGGATAATCCGCTAAAAATACAATGGCCAGGAAGAACATCAACAGCGGACCAAGAATCCAGTTTAGAAACAGGGAAAAACTCAAAACTGGAATATCTTTAAATAGCCGGCCCAGTCTTTCGTAGCGTACTTTAGTCAGAGGAGGGTACATCATTATTATCAGGCCAATGGCGATGGGAATATTGGTTGTGCCAGATTGCATACTATTCCAGAATAGGCTTAAACTTGGAATAAAATACCCAAAGGCAACACCAGCTCCCATACAGAGAAGAATCCAGAGCGTTAGAAATCTGTCCAGAAAATTGAGTTTTTTTACCAATTTTGTCATGTTTAGCCAAATCCCATGTTTATGCTTTATGCCTCACGATCATGTTAACAATTTTTAGGTTTTGCCAAAGCGACATCTTATTTCAGACCATCTCGTTTCTCTGACAACAAAAATTGTGAAACAACACTGCAGACAATGCCAGCAAACAATAAATATTGAAATTCTTTGCTCTCTCATTGCCACAGATCCTGATGCTGATATCGACCGTTAATATTTGAATTCGATATATTCTATGATGACTATGACACGGAAAATGCCCTTGTTTCAGACAGAGGCCAGTGTAAAATGCGGACAGAAAAAACAATTCGATTATTAGGAGACAGTGATGTATCGGCCAACAAATTTTATACCCTCCAAGCTAAGCATAGATGCCTGGAGCGACTTGAAGCCCTATTTTGATAAATTGCTTGAATCGCAGGTTACAAATGCTGCCGAACTGTCCCAGCTAATAATACACTACAGTGAAACCCTAAGTGTGTTCCATGAGCAGAATGCCTGGTCCTATATCAATATGTCACGGGAAACTGATAATCAGGAATATCTGGACCGACACGAATTATTTGCCACAAAAATTTCACCAGAACTGGAAAAAGCTGCTAATTCGATCGAGAAAATGATTGTTAACCATCCAGCCTTTCCAAGTCTTCCTGATGATCGTTTTGGACAACTCAAGAAAAAACTCAATAGAGAGCTTGAATTGTTTCGTGCCGAAAATGTGGAATTGGGAGCTGAGATATCAAAGCTGAGCACTAGGTATGACCAGCTCGCAGGAGGTTTGACCGTTACCTTGGATGGGGAGGAAATGCCCATGCCTAAAGCATCTGTTCGGTTGCAATCATCCGATCGAGCCAAACGCAAGGACGCATGGCTAGCCATTAATGAGAAACGCTATTCTGTAAAGACCTCTGCTGACCAGATTTATGATGATATGTTGAAATTGCGTGTTGAAACTGCAAAAAATGCAGGCTATGAAAACTTTAGAGATTTCGCCCATGACCGGTTGCAACGCTTTGATTATCGCCCCCAGGATGCGATAGATTTTCAAAATTCTATTGAAGCACATATCGTTCCCCTGGCAAGACAGATAGATGAATCTCACCGCATCAAGCTTGGGCTTGCCGAAAATAATTACAGACCCTGGGATATAGCCGGCGAACCGCTTGGTCAGGAAGCCTTGAAACCATTTAACTCTGGATCTGAGTTACTCGAGCATGCTATAAAAATCTTTGGCGATATTCACCCCCAGTTTGGCGAAAATCTGAAAGCGATGAAAACAGCAGATCTATTTGATCTGGAATCCAGAAAAGGCAAAGCACCAGGGGGCTATAACTATGGTCTGGAAACCACCGGTATGCCTTTCATCTTTATGAATGCCGCTGGCACGCACCGGGATGTTGTAACCATGTGTCATGAGGGGGGTCACGCCATGCATACCTTCTTGACAAATAACGAGCCCATGATCCACTATCGTGACACTCCCTCAGAAATGGCGGAAACGGCATCAATGAGCATGGAATTACTAACAGCAGAACATTGGAACAATTTCTATAGTGCCAAAGATCATATACGAGCAAGGCGTGAACATCTAGAAGGAATCATATCTTTCTTCCCCTGGTGCGCTACCGTGGATGCATTACAGCATTGGGTGTATCTGAACCCAGATCACAGCGTCGCAGCACGTGATGATTATTTCGACTCATTGAATCAAAGATTCACGTCGGGACTGGTCAACTGGGAAGGCTACGATCATTTCAGGCGGAATGGTTGGCAGCGGCAACTACACATCTTTGGAATGCCCTTTTATTATATTGAATACGGCATTGCCCAACTCGGAGCCCTCCAGGTTTATCGTCTATATAAACAAGATCCAGATGCTGCATTGAGTGGCTATATTAGAGGTCTGAGTATGGGAAGCTCCCAGCCCATGCCCAAAGTTTGGGAAGCAATGGGTATTAAATTTGATTTTTCAGCAGAGACACTTAAAGAACTGGTAGAGTTTGTGCAACTGGAACTTGCCAACTTACAGGATTAACCCATGGACAAGACAATCACCTTTCTAGAAAAGCACCACGACCGATATGAACAGGAATTGATTGAAATACTGAGAATTCCAAGTATCAGCTCTGACCCCGGCAGTCTGGATGCTATGCGAGACATGGCAAAACTGCTCAAAAAAGAAATGCATAGTATTGGTATGGATACTGCCCGGATTATGGAAACAGGGGGCCATCCTGTCGTCTATTCGGAATGGCTCAATGCACCGGGGAAACCAACAATCCTGATTTATGGTCACTATGATGTTCAGCCGGTTGATCCAGTAGCATTATGGGACTCTCCTCCATTCGAACCTGTGATCAAGGATGGTCGCATCTTCGCTCGTGGTTCTGCAGATGATAAGGGTCAGATTTTCATACATTTGAAAGCAATTGAGGCTTGGCTTGCAACCCAGGGACGTCTACCTGTAAACTTGAAATTGATTTTTGAAGGTGAAGAAGAGGTCGGCTCCGCTCATCTGGAGGATTTCATCAAAGCGAATAAATCGCTTCTCGCCGCAGATTATGTTGTTATCTCCGATACTCCCATGTTCAGAGAAGGCTATCCAGGTATCACGTATGGCTTGCGAGGTCTAGCTTATTTACAGGTAAATCTAAAAGGAACTTCCACAGATCTTCATTCAGGATCATTTGGTGGACTGGTAAAGAATCCTATCAATGCACTGGTCGAGATTTTGGCCCAGATGAAAGACGAGGATGGTCGCATATTGATCCCCGGCTTTTATGATCATGTCTTGCCGATCACAGAAATTGAGCATGACAAGCTGAGCAAGCTACCCTTTCATCCAGAGGACTTTGCCAGGAACATTGGCGCACCAGCCCTTTTTGGTGAAGCAGGCTACGATGATCTCGAACGCCTGTGGGCAAGACCTACATTTGATATTAATGGAATATGGGGTGGGTTTCAAGGTGAAGGAGCAAAAACTGTGATTCCGGCAGAGGCCCACGCCAAGGTATCCATGCGCCTGGTGACTGATCAAGACCCTGAAGATATCGCTCACAAGTTCACCAGCTATGTTCAATCCCTGACTCCTGTAAGCATGGAAGTTGATATTCAAGCGATGCATGGTGGTTTTGGATATTTAACCGAGCTTGATAATCCCGGTCTACAAGCTGGCGTACGGGCTTTAAAAAGGGCATTTGGAAAAGATGTTGATTTTCTTCGAGAAGGAGGTTCAATCCCCATTGTAAAAGTCTTCGCTGATATTATTCAAGCTCCAGTATTACTCATGGGGTATGGTCTCCCTGATCAGAATGCTCATGCGCCCAATGAAAACTTCAGCCTCTATAATTTTCACAAGGGTATTGAAAGCATCGTCTACTTCCTTGAGGAGATTGGCGGTTTAGAATGAAACGTGAACGCCAACATTATGAAGAGTTGGCCAATACACTTACACACGGGGTGGGTATCGGATTAAGTATTGTTGGCCTTGTATTGCTTGTCGTTAGAGCCGTCATGTATGGTGATGCCTGGCAGGTGGTTAGCTTTAGCATTTTTGGCTCATCATTGATTTTACTGTATCTCGCTTCAACCCTCTATCATGGATTCAAATCTCCTCGAATTAAGGAGATTCTGAGAATTTTTGATCACTCTGCAATTTACTTGCTCATTGCAGGTACTTACACACCCTTTTTACTGGTTACAATTCGAGGACCCTGGGGGTGGAGTTTATTTGGTACTATTTGGGGTTTAGCGCTCTTTGGGATTACTTTCAAAATCATCTTTGGACCCAAATATGATATGATCAGCACCCTGTTTTATCTACTCATGGGATGGGTTGTCGTAATTGCCATCAAG
The DNA here is from genome assembly GCA_013202385.1 of Fidelibacterota bacterium. GTDB lineage: Bacteria > Fidelibacterota > UBA8477 > UBA8477 > JABMPR01 > JABMPR01. The sequence goes on along the minus strand of JABMOT010000255.1, from coordinate 11,551 downwards.
CCCTTGTTGGCCGCACTTCCTGTAGGAGGAATAATCTGGTTAGTGGCTGGAGGTCTTGCCTATTCATTGGGCGTAATCTTTTATGCCTGGGAAAAATTACCGTATAACCATGCTATCTGGCACGGGTTTGTTTTGGCTGGAAGTTTCGCGCATTTCTTTGCAGTCTTTTTATTTATTGCACCCACATCCTGAAATCTGAGCGTGTTAACTCGCCTGTTTTTTCCTCGTTTTACTGAGGACAATACTCTGATCAAAACTGTTCAATGCATTTAGCTCTTCAGCCCGCTGCATGAAAAGAGTGCCTTGATCATCCTGCCCGAGACCAAAATAAGCCTGCCCGATTCGATAAAGATTATAAGGATTTAATTGATTGGCCAAGCCCAACTCGTTTATCGCTTCTTCATATTTATTTTCGCTAAGGGCAACGATACCATTTAACTGATGCCCTTGTTTTATTTGAACTGGATTCATATTTACGGCTGCTAATTTGTTGTAACTTTCTGCCATATCTCTTGCCTTTTTGAACTTGCCTTGAGCAGCATAGGCTCTGGATACATTGTATTTATAATTTGTGGTTGCGTTCTCAATAATTGCTGGTTGTAATTCGGATTCATAAATCACTTTTATCGAACTTTTATAATATAATAATGCTGTTTCGGGGTGACCCAATTCAAGATACCCATTTCCGATTAGTGTAAGATCATTGGAAATATTGGCGACATCCTCGTTGGCGATAGCTATCTCCATAGCTTCATTCATTGTTTCAAGAGCGGTCTCAAAATCCCCTTCAGATAAATATGAAACCGCTTGTGCAAATAACGCTTGTCGGAGTATTGTGTAATTTTGAGCAATCCGCTTTAACTCCTGAAGCTCTTCTCGGGCTTTGTCAAATTCACCCAAAAAATTATAATTTGTGGCTATGCCAATGTAACTTGCTGTAAAAGTTGAATCCAGGACGAGTGCTTTCCGGTAGAACTCGTTTGATTCAGTGGGTCTCCCCATTTCCAGCAACAACTCGGCATATGAATCGAAAGCATTTGGATTTTTGGGGTTTAATTTAATATACATTTTGAAAGCTTTTTCAGCTTCACCGTAATTTCCCAGCGAGCGTTGAGCGTAACCCAGCATGTTGTAGGGTGCGGCCATACTCGGAGTGATTAAAACGGCTCTTTCGTAAGACTTTATAGCCAATTGATATTGCTGCAGCCCAAAATAATAATTCCCATGTAGTGTATGTAGACGCTCATCACTTGGGAAAAGTATGACCGCAGCTTCAAACGTCTCGCCCTGTTTTGTTGTATTACCAAGGAATCCATACTCCACGGACTGGATCACGAGTTGTTCGCCTTCACTTGCACTTGCTGCGTACTTAAGTGCTGAATCAAGATATGCCATAAATTGATTGGGACCCGGGGCAACCAAAGCAAGGTTTAACCAGGCAGTTGCAAATGTTGGATCTTTTTCAACTGCATTGCGAAAATGGGTGTCTGCCTGGGTGCGCTGCAATTTATCGGCATAGTTTAACCCCTGATTGTAATCAGCGAGGGCGGCCTTGGAACTTGTCGTGATGGGCATTTTCTCTGTAGAAAGAATAGATATATCTTTTTTTGAGCAAGCGCTAAATAACAATATAAAACCAAGGCATAGTAATGGAATACCCTTTCGAAATTCAGATCGAGATTTCATCAATAATTCTCCTATTCTATGAACCATGATTCCCCACCAATACAATTTCAACTCACCACCAAGATTACCGCTCAACCAGAGTCGCCTATTGAAGGTGGTTAAATGCTGCCAGCAGTTCCAGCAATTCCTCAATCTCTGCTGAAGTATTATAATAGTGTGGAGCAATCCTTAGACCACCACCACGTAGAGACAGGTTAACCCCCTTTTCTACTAATTGCGTGAATAATTCTTTATTGAGAGACGCATCATTGTGGCTAAACATACAAATACTGCTGACTTCAACATCAGAGAAGTGATACAGTTTATGATAGGGTAGTTCTTCCAGTCCCCATTCAAATTGATTGATTAATTTGCGAACGTGGCGGAAAATACTCTCTGGTTCGCACTCCAAAAGTAATTCAATAGCTTTTTCGGCCCCTACCATACCCGTTGCATTAAATGCACCAAGCTCAAACCGGCGGGCGTGGGGACTCAATTCTTGAGTGAAATTTCCGAAATCAATGGGGTTCACATGTCCCATATATCCACGGTGAACAAGTTTCAAGCGTGATTGAAGTTCTTCTGTCAAATATATAAACCCCGTCCCCAGTGGTGACATCATCCATTTATGCCCACCAACAGCCATGAAGTCAATGTCCATGGCCATGACGTCCGTTGGTATCACACCCACTGATTGAATCGCATCAACGGAAAATAGAATACCCTTGGAATGACAGAGATCAGCAAGGGCTTTGAGATCTGTCCGGTACCCGGTTAAATACTGGACGCTGCTGACTGAAATGAGACGCGTTTGAGGCCTGATAGCTGCTTCAAATAATTCCGGACTGACACGGGCATCCCGGGCTTCCAGGAACTCTACTTCAACGCCACGATCCTTCAAATTAAGGAAGGGCATCACATTGGAGGGGAATTCATCTGAATAAAGCAAAATATGGTCACCCACCTGCCAATCCAGACCGTTGGCCAGAACATTAATGCCTGATACCGTATTTGCCATATGGGCGATCCGTTCGGGCGGCGCTGCTACAAGTCCTCCGTAATTTTTTCTTAAACCTTCCATATGCGCTTCAGCAATATCCCAGGTCGCCGGATTCCCTTGTAGGCGATGTTCAAAATACTCATTCATCGCATGTACGACCGGTCTAGACAGAGGTGCGTAAGCAGCGTGATTTAAGTAGATCCGCTTATCAGCGACATCAAAATAGCTTCGAAATTGTGCCTGGGAGATCATGTTAATCCTTTATTATTGAGCACCAGTTTTTGGGTTGAGACAGCAGCCTGGCAATCGACTCCTGGCAACGGCATTACCAGGGACTCCATCAATTGTGAAACCAAAAGCGGCCAAATGATTTTCAATCTCCACAGCAGAAACCAGATTGTCTTTATATTTTATTTGGGCTTTCTGTAGTTTGATATTGGCGGTAACTGATTTAATCCCATCTAATTCGAGGATACGACCTTCAAATATTCGTTGACCATCAGCACAGACCAGCTCTTCAATTTCTAATTCTACGATGAGAACGCTGGGCGCCTTCCCACAGGTCCAGAGCACTAACCCCAGAAAAAGAAAAAGTGGCAGGGATATTAATTTGGTTTTATTTTTCAGCTTCAACCTCCTGAAGTCGTGTCTCCATTTTAGCCAATTTCTCACTCAATTCATCGACCTGTTTCTGAAGTTTTTTTTCCATAGAGCCGTCCCCTGAAGCCTGGATCCGTTTCAGTTGACGTTTCACCAAGGGATAATCTTGCACGGCCAGTCTTGTGAGCAAGGCATTTAAATATGAGACACCTTCTCTGATTCCAGCTTCTCCCAAATTGCGAGCGGCGTTGATTTTAACAAAATAGCTGGGATCTTCAGTGGCATCGCAAAGAGCTTGGCCTGCCTGTTTCTTGAGATGTTTGGGTAACCAATCAAGAATTCTGGTCAAAGCTGCTAATCTGGCGACCTTTTCTTCCCAGAAATGAACAGGTCTGTGTATGTCCTTCAACAAGGTGGTCATGGCCATATCCGAACGCGTGGAACCCAGACCCAAAAATGCACCAGCTCGTACTAAATTTCGCCAGTTGCTCTTTTGAGTGTAAGATTCAAGCAATGGGATATCTGCTTCATTCCGCTGCTGACCCAAACTTTCCAGAAGTGCCATTTGTCCACGGTACGGAAGGTCAGCTTCCTCAAGTTTCGCAAGAATAGCAGCCCTCAGTACTGAGTGAGCATGCGCACCGCAGGCTTTGGCTGCTTCCTCAATCACCATGGCATCTTTTTCGGCTATGAGCAGAGAAGCCAGATGAGCAAATGCATATTCATTCCCCACCTTGGCCAGAGCCCTGTAGCTATGAATGCGTAATCCCCAACGTGTTTCAGCCTGCATATATTCATAAATAGCCTGAAGGTTCTTACGTTTTCCAGTTTTTGCCAACTCACTTACTGCCTGCATAAGACCGCGTAGTGTTTTGCCGTTTTTAAGCAAGTGACGAAGTTTATCATCCCCTGGATTGAATTCAGCTTCGAAGAGAGCTTTCATATGAGGGTCTAAAATGATGTGCTGAGGGTCATCCATTTTCAGGCTGACAACCTGGTTTGCTTTGTCGAGCAGAATGGTTTCAATTTGATAGTTCCCATCCTTATCCAACCAGGCGACCTCAAGATCCATTTCAAAAACATCAATCCCTTTTTCCTTGTCCACCTGCTTTTGCTCGACGGTAATTTTTCCTCGCCCCTGCCCAGCATCATGGGTATAGCTCACTTTTAAGACGGGATAACCTTTGGATCGAAACCACATATCAAAAAATCCGTCGAGATTAAAACCTGAGTGTTTTTCAACACAGCGTTGGAAATCCAAACTCTTAACAGTCTTTCCAGCGTAGCTACTCACATAATCCTGTACTCCAGCCCAAAACTTTTCATCGCCAACTTTTTTCCGAAGCATGTGGAGGCGCCATGCACCCCCTGGATACAGATGCATATCGAACATGTTCCAGCTATGGTCATATTCTCGAGTGATGATAGGTCGTACATAATTATTTTTGGCTTCACCGATATAGCTCCGGGCTTCTTCAGCCATTTGCCAATCCATAGCATCTTTGCCTTCAGAATCCTCAAGCCAGACCGATTCAATATAGGTTGCCCAACTTTCCTTTAACCAGACGTGGGCAAAATCGTATGAAACCACAGCATCCCCAAAGTAGGAGTGGGACATCTCATGAACATTAATGAGATCCATGATGTATTGCCATTCTCTGGCCATATTCTCATCAAGCATGAATTTATCATCCCAGGTGACCAGCGAAATATTTTCCATGGCTCCGCCAATTTCACGACCAGCGACTTGAAAATATTTGGGGTATGGGAATGCCATTCCCAGTTTTTTCTCCATCCAAATCAACATTTTTCTGGTAGCGCCAAATGTGCGTTGAAGCTGTTCTGGTGTATAAGATTTATCGGCGTAATAGGCGATTGGAATATCACGGAGTGGTTCATCTTTATACTCAGAGAATTCACCCATTGCGAAACAGGCCAAATAACTGGCACAAGGATAATCAAGCTTCCAGTGGGCTGTTTTCATCCCGTCCTTTTTTGTTTCCTCAACGAGAGCACCATTTGCGAGTATGGTCAGAGTTTCATGAGCAGTGAGATAATATTCCATTTTTGATCTCACATTGGGGAAATCGATACAGGGGAACCAATACCTTGCACGTTCAGTTTCGTTGTCTGTGATCGCATACAGCGGTAGGTGAGGTCTCATGGCATCTGGTTGAGAAAATCGCAACCCGGATATGGGATCCTGGACGGAATATTCAACGCGGATAACCCGTATCTCGTTTTTTTTGTACACCTGGTCATAGGCAAGCGAAATCACTTTCCCATCATAAGTGTGATTCAATTTCAAACCAGCCTGATCGGTAACTTTGAGATCATCAAAATCGACAGCATCCAATTTCAGACCATGTGACCCGGCAACGTTTGCCACGATTGTAATCAATGCATAACCGAAAGCCCTGCGTTCCTTTAAGTCAACGGTTAGATGGATTTCCGTGTGAACCGGTTCCAGCTTTAAATCGGGAGCATAGTTTTTTTGCCCCTGGTTTAAGGTAAAATCTCCAAATTGCATTTGATTAGCGCGCAGCATTTGTTCGTACTTCATATTGATTCCTTAAACCGATTATTCGCTAAAATCTAAGAGGGAAATTTCGAACCAATCCCTTTGTTCATTTGTCACGATGATAGTATTCGCATCTTTAAAGCAGACACCCTCTGCTTGATCAGCCTTGAGCAGTCTAAAACTTTTGGGGGACTCTGATAAAAAGTTGACACCTCGTTTGGGTTTGGGAAAATACCAAACGACCGTTGCAAACGGGTTTTGTGCCAGGAGGATCATACCTGATTCATCAGGAGTAATATTTGCATCTGTTACCCAACCTCCGAGATTCTCTTTACGACCGATGTATTTCAAAACATTAGATTTATTTGTGTATCGAGTCTCTAACCGATAAAGTTTGGTTGATGGCACCGGTTTGTTAATGTTTTGCTCACCACGATGTTTTGTAAGAAAATAGATCATCCCTTGGAAAACGAAGATAGATTCGCAGTCATACTCCCATACCGTAGCCGGATATTTATCCTGATCCGGATAATGAATCGGAAGCCAGACCAGTGGGCGGGTCTCTGTGACCGAGTGCGGATTGGGTTCTGGCACTAGATATATACCCAGATCCCTGCGTGCATTCCCATTATTTCCCATATCAGCGATGATGAGGGTGTCTCCTAGGACAGTCATAGCTTCCCAATCCTGGCAGATAGCTCCGCTGATTTTAATGCCTGGAAAATCCCCTTCCTTTTTTTTATCATAGTGCTTTCTAACAAAATCCGGCATGATAATTTCGCCTTTGGAATTCAAGGCAAAAATGGCAGCCTCATTCCCCGAATCATTACAGACCCAGAAGACATCGGGATAGGTCAGGCTTTTAACAATAGCGCTTTGTTCGTCGATGGGGGGGTGTTCGACGCGGAGTTTTGTATTTTGCCCAATTAAAGAGGATAAAGTAAGAATTAAGGTGAAAACCATTCGACTCATAATGTGTTCAGCTCCTCATTTGAGGCTGATAGAAGGTTCGATTTTAGACTGAATAATAGTTCATCATAAGGGTGAACCGGGTTAAATAGTATCATGACTGCAAATTCAACAACAGAGGCGGGAAATCAAGCAAAAATCTGTCTAAACCGTCGATACCATAACTACAACTACTATCTCCAAAACCTGTACGGTGAAAAGATTCGAAAAGTATCCTTGCATGGCGGATTTACCTGTCCCAATCGGGACGGTTCCAAAGGGCATGGTGGCTGTATTTATTGCAATAATGATAGTTTTGTCCCCCATTACATCAATAAAGAAATGTCCATTCCCCTGCAGATGGAAGCCTCTATTCCCTTTATGATCGACCGCTATGACGTTCAGAAATATATCGCCTATTTCCAGGCCTATTCCAACACCTATGATGAATTAGAGAAACTTAAAAGGATGTACGAGCAGGCAATAGATTATCCCAATGTGGTCGGGTTGGATATTGGAACTCGGAGTGATTGCGTAGACGAACCACTACTTGAATATCTGGCACGTTTGAATGAGCGGGTACATGTCACTCTGGAATATGGCATTGAATCCATCCACAATCTTAGCCTTGAGTGGATGAATCGGGGACACAATTATGAGTCTGTCGTCAAGGCCGTTGAATTGACCAAACAATACGGTATCAAAGTGGCGGGGCACATCATTTTGGGCTTCCCCATCGAAACTCCAGAGATGATGCTGCAAACAGGTCTTGCAGCTAATGATTTGGAACTGGATTTCCTGAAAATTCATCAGCTGCATGTGGTTAAAGGGACTATTCTGGCAAAGCGATTCAAAGATGAAGCCTTTCCCCTGTTCCAGGCCGATGAGTATATTGAACTTGTCGCCGATGTTCTTGAAGGTCTAAACCCTGACATTGTTATTCAAAGACTCTTCGGGGATGCACCGGATGATATCCTCATCGCACCGAAATGGGGCTATAACATCCCCAAACTGACACACCTGATGGATCTGGAACTATCCCAACGGGACACCTGGCAAGGAAGACTTTTCAGGAGTTAGGGGTTGGGAGGATCTGAGTTTTATACTCCGGTTTTCCTCATTTCACAGGATCACTTTATAATAGACCGGGTGACCAACATTGCAGGAAAATGTTGGGATATTATTCATTGAACTGTTGTGATAAATTGATTCTATCGAGATCTTCTGCATGGGGTATACAATGGCCAGCAGGGTCCAACGGTGTACTGCGCACTTACTTTGGCTAGATTATTGCTCCAAAAAATAGTCAAAAAATCAGTCATGTTCTGATTCCTCTTTCACTGTTGGCTGCTGAAATTTGCCTAGCTTTTATTTAGGAGTGGAGATTTGTGAAAAAAATTCGCCCCCTCTATTTTTTATCGCTCTCGGTGATTGTACTTCTCTTTGCCTGCGAAAATAGTTTTGAACCTTCAGGCCAGCATTTTGTTGTCGTTGAAGCACCCCAAGCCCCACTCGCCAACGTTGAGTTGTCAGTTCAGGATACTCTGGGCTTCATAGTCATTGATGATCAGATGGTTTTGTCATATAACATTGATGTAGGTGATCTACAATTATACGAAGTCCATGTTTACTTAGATTCTGAACTTATTTATACGGGAAATGATGCTCAGGATGAGTTTTACTATGACCCAAATTTACGTACGGACGGTCTGTACTTATTGCGAATTGAGTTTGCCACCAGCTCAGGCTCTGGCAGTCTGGGGGACAAATTTGGAGCTGAAGGATTCATTGTATATCATGAATGGGGTCTAATTAATATTACCAATCTACCCTCAGCACCCATACAGATCTCTGCTATTTACCCTGAGAATGGTCAATTACGGATCAGCTGGGAATCCTATCAGCGATTTAATTTTTTAAAGTATGATTTGAAAAATCGATTTGGAAGCAATCCAAGCAACCAATCCATAGGTATGCTTTATTCTCCAATGGATACTACATTTATAGATTCTTATTATATTGGAGGGACGATTCGATATTCGGTGGATGTTCATACGAATTCCCATGCACAAGCAGGAATTGAATACACTTTTAGCAGCCCCGAGCCCTATGTATCGAGCATTGAGCCACTCAGCACATCATCCGTACGAGTCAATTGGACCAAATGTGATTTTCCGGCAAATTTTGGTAAATATATTCTTTCAGTTAACAATAATAATCATGAGTTTACAAATATAAATGATACATCTATTGTAATTAGTGGTCTTCCTTTTGGGAATGCAGTCTATGGTGTGCTTTCTACCTACCCAAAACTCTATCCGCAATACCCTCACTATCAAACCGGTGTTCCAATGGGTATCTGGGCCGGTGATTACCTTGGTGTTAGAACCGACAAGGTTGATTTCGTCCCTGCAGCTGATCTGGTCTATTTATCTCGAAGATTTTGGATTTATTTGTTCGACAACAGTACTATGGAAATGCGAACATCCAGAGTGAGTGATGATCTACTCGGAATGGATGTATCTGCCAATGGCGCATATGTTGTCGCTCACGGTGATGAGAATATTTTCATGCTTGATCCCCAGACACTGGAAACATTACAAACAATTCAGCTACAAGCATTATCTGGATATCCATCAACAATTCAAGCAATATCTGTGAGTGATACTGGGATTCTGTTTTGTGCAACCGACCCCACATCCAACAACTACCAAAGGGAGGTCTTAGCCATTGATCTCTCCGGACCAACTCTTTTGGATCGATCCGGAATAAACAGTCCTTCATTCGAGCCTGGAGAAATGCGTATTACTGCCAATGGTGAGTGGCTGGTTTATGATTACGATACGTTCACATTTGATGGCCAGGCTCTGACAACTATTCGAAATAATATTAATGCCGTATACCTGACATTCATGGCAAATGGGGATCAATTTGTTTATCGAGATCCATTTAATAATAGTATCAGCGTTAAAAATCTTGCTGATTTGAGTGTCACAACGACCAAAAGCATTTCAAGTCCCATGAGTGCCTCCATTGATCCCGTCACCGGCTATTTTGGTATTCATGAGGTTAACAATGGTCTGTTTAAAATATATGATCTGTCCACGGGGACCATATTAAATGAATTTCCAGTAAATCTCGCCTGGGATGATAAAATTACACTCTACGACAATAAGGTAATCAGTGAAACCGGGTTTATTCGACAAGCCTTCGAACAATGAAGTTTTTTAAAATCATTTTATACTGCGTTTGTGCAGGTGTGCTTCATGGATACGAAACGCCAGGCAGCCTGCATTTCAACATCTCCTATGGTCAAACTACCCAACTGTATGGAGAGTCCCTCCAGGAATTTGAACAATTGATAAAAAATGCCTATCAGGATATGGATATTCCACTGGAGATTGTACAATCCTTTCCCTCCTCAGCGATGCTCCGATATGAATTAACTCGCTCATTCGGGAAGCTGCAGCTAGGTCTGTTTTATGCAAACAGTGCAACTGGCGGCCGATTGCATTATGCAGATTATTCTGGTAGTGCAGCCGTCGATCATATTATGGACAATAGCTATTTCGGAATAAATATTCAGCACTGCCTCATCCAGGGAGCCCATGTTAGCGTTTTGCAATCCAATCAGCTGGGAATGCTCAGAAGCAGCTATGAAACCACAGAAAAAATCAAAATCTGGGATGAAGAAACGTCTGAACATTATTCCTTTGAATCGACGGCTTATTTCATAGAACCAGGGCTTGAAATCAATTTTGTTCTGCTAAAATTTATTAATATAGGTGCCTATGTTGGACCTAAACTGTTTATCTATGCTCTACCATATCACTTACCCGATAATAAGGATGACAAGCTGACAAGCGGATATAATAAATTTGTTAAACCCGACTGGATCGAAGCAAATGTAGCGCTTAAAATTGGCTTTTCTCTGGGAAAGTGACCCCGAGTACAAGACCCCTTAGTTTCATGTTTTACCCTTCCCGGCTACACAAAATTGACACTTTTAGGATAGTATCTATCATAAATAAAAAACTTTCCTTCCCTTTGGCTAAATCTATATTCACGGTCAGTTTGGACGTTGAGATACGAAAGGAAGAAACATGCAAAAATGGGCATTGATTTTAGGGGCTTCAAGTGGGTTTGGAGGCGCGATTTCTCGGAAACTTGCTGCCAATGGTTATAATATTTTTGGCGTGCACCTGGATCGAAAAGCAACCCTGCATAATGTGGATTCAATAAAAGCGGACATCCATGCAGCGGGTGCCAAAGCACTATTTTTCAACATTAATGCAGCCGATACGCGGGCTCGCAAAGAGGTTATCCGCGTTATGGAAGAGACTTTCGCAAATACGCCTGGTACTGTACAAATCATGGTACATTCTCTGGCATTCGGAACACTTCTACCCGTCGTCTTCAATCCTGGTCAGGGCGGCCTTGTACATAAAAACCAAATGGATATGACTCTCGATGTCATGGCTCACTCTTTCGTGTACTGGACCCAGGATCTTGTGGGTCACAAACTCATGGAAGAGGGTGGACATATTTTTTGTATGACCAGCTCAGGCGGTCACACGGTCTGGCCAAATTATGGTGCCGTCTCAGCTGCCAAAGCTGCCATTGAAGCCCATATTCGTCAGATCGCTTTTGAACTTGCACCTAAAAAGATTGCTGCGAATTCACTCCGTGCCGGTGTAACCGATACACCTGCCTTACGAAAGATTCCAGGCAACGAGCAAATGATCGCCAAAGCCTTACAAACCAATCCAAGCGGTCGCTTGACCACCCCGGAAGATGTTGCTGACGCAGTGCTAGGC
>JABMOT010000254.1 GCA_013202385.1 Fidelibacterota bacterium | reverse complement strand
TTAAAGCTGTGGCGGTTCGATTCCGGCCCCGGGTACTATCTTAACATACTGATATTACTCTTTTTATATTTATTGTGCTAAAGATTAATCTGTAACTCGTTCAAACCACAATTAAGACATTTCACGCCACTCCATGCCATATTCATTGACAATATATTGATACACTATTGAACTTAATTTTGCTTTGCATCTTGAGAATCACAAAGCTGGTAATGCAAATATGAGAAGACTTCACGGATTGAAGTATCGTAGTTCAAATACGGCAAAAGCCAATAATAATGATACTATGATTTTGAAACGAGTTCTGAGACTCAGTTTATTGGATTTGTGCGGGTTAGTGAGGTTCAGGAATTTAGTCTCATAAACCGGCGTTTTTGAGACAGATTATTAAATTATTGCTAGATATTTTAACACTCCGCAAAATTCGACCGGTTACTGCAGTGATTTGAGATAATCCATTAAATCCTTCAAATCCGCATCCACCATATTCCAGCGAGGCATATCTTCTTTTAGTTCATCGCCATCGGGGTGTTTACCTCCTTCAACAGCATTATGAAAAGCCTCAAAATTATAGGTCTCATGTTTATGGTTTTCTTCCATATCCGTCTGCTCTTCATGATGTTCACCTGATAAGGCTGACCACCTGATGTCCGGTGCATCCATGCTTTGAATGTGCATCGTGTGCCTTCCTCCGCGGGCATCGGTACCGTGGCAGGATACACAGGCCAGGTTGCCGCCCATCATCATCATACCTGTCGATGGTCCGCCAGAGTATGTTATTGCAGAACCGCCCTCACTTGTAGCGGTAAAATAAATTCGCTTCCCATTGGAATTGAATGATCCGACTCCCCATGCAGTTCCATTTCCCATGGCTATATCTGTTTGAGAATTACAACTTATTGTAAGCAGTGCGATTCCCAGCCAAAATATTACTTTTACTTTCATATACATAATTAAAGTCTCCTATTGAATTTTATATTAGAATTTTTTTTCCCAATAATGAGTTAAATCTTTATAAGCAGTTTATTGCCAGCAAAACTTTGGTAAATTAAATTATGCAGCAGTTCAGCCTTCCTGTTTTTTTAGTGTAGATAAATTAATTAATTTATACAACGGACAAACGCCTGTGAAACTGGTAACTAAAAATATCAAGGCGAATATGCCCATAATTATTGCTGCCAGACCGCTTATAACCCCAGCCAAATAGAATACAAGAACAAGAAGAGCTAAAACAATTCTGATAATTCTGTCGGTTGTACCCATATTTTTAATCATTATAATTCTCCTAAGTTATTGGTCGAAAGTTTTATTGATTTACATAATTTTTCAATTCTGCATCAGAAGGTAATGACTTTGTTGGCGAAGCCCGGAATACTATGGTATCATTTACAATTAAATTAGGCGAATTATGTATTTGATATTTTTTCATCGCTTCCAGATCATCTTCAACAAATTTTACTTGATAATTTAAACCCAAACCCTGAAGTCTCTTTTCTAATACTGATCTGTGTGAGCAATCTTTGGTTGCTAAAATTAAGACATGCATTTTTTCTCCATCTCTTTTGTCCATAAAAATTCATTTATAATTTTGCACGTTCAACCGGCAGTCCCAGCGAAATCCAATCGTGCATTCCACCCCTGTAATAGAGAATTTTTTCGGGAGGATAGCCTGCTTCTAAGAGAGATTGTATAGCCGTTGGTGACTGTGGGCATTGAGGTCCATTGCAATAAAATACTGTCGGCTGTTCTCTATCCAATTCATCCATTCGTTCTGCCATTTCGGTATGCGGAATATTTAGAGAACCTTTAATAGTTGGTATTTCGGGATTATCATGCTTCCTGGCATCAACAATCGGCAGTCCTTTTTCAAGGTGGTCATTCACTTCCAATTCGCCAACCGTAATTACTTTTTCGGCAGCCTGTATCGGCTGAATTATTCCCCAGGTAACATCAATCTGAACCAGACCTTCTTGGCCGGGTACATTTTGGGGAATCATTTGAATTTTATCTCTCTTTTGTTTTCTTTTTTCTGATATATCCATTTTTATCTCAGTTAATGTTTATTGATTACTCACTTAAATATTATTCTATTTCCTTTTTCATCCGTTCATATTCTTCTGTATTTATTTCACCTTTTGCATAAAGCTACATGAAACGGCTTTGGTTCATCCTTTTAACCACAACCCATACGGCAACCACGACAATGACGATGCTAATGATCCACCACAAGCCCATTCCCCAGCCATGTCCATCCATTCCGTGAAACATCTCTAGCTCCTCTAAAGGGATCTTCAATTATCCATATATTGTATACATAGCCTATATAGGGCAAACAGCATGGTATTCCAATGGACCCGCGGGTTCATTTAGGGTCTATGGAGGGTCTAGTATGATAGCGGTACTAAAATGGGTTGACCATTAACTCGGAGAAAATGCTCCATCTACAGGGGCTTTTCTTATTGATCTTATCTGATATTTTTGGCGGTATTCTGTGACTAATTCAGTTTCATACTATGTAGTCGCAATGAATTCGCTATCACGGACACTGAGCTCAAACTCATGGCTGCCGCAGCAATTATTGGGCTTAATAATATTCCAAAAACCGGGAATAGGATACCGGCTGCCACGGGGACACCAATCGAGTTGTAGCCGAAGGCCCAGAAGAGGTTTTGTCTGATATTTCTCATTGTGGCTCGACTCAGTTTCCTGGCTCTGACAATACCCATCAGATCGCCACTTAACAAAGTTAGTCCGGCACTCTCAATAGCTACATCCGTTCCAGTTCCCATGGCAATTCCAACATCTGCCTGAGCCAGAGCTGGCGCATCGTTTATTCCATCTCCTGCCATTGCTACCAGTCTACCCTCTTTTTGTAACCTCTGAACAATGTCTCTTTTCTGGTCCGGTAGAACGTTGGCTTCGACTTTCTCGATCCCCAGTTTTCGTGCCACTACATTGGCTGTGGTCTGGTTGTCACCCGTCAACATCACAATTTCCAGCCCTTCTTTTTTAAGAGCTTCAACAGCCTTCGCTGTATTTTCCTTGATAGGGTCAGTGACACCCAGGAGTCCGGATATTTTATCGTCTACAGATATGAACATGACCGTCTGTCCCTCTTCCCTCAGTAGGTCAGCCTGTTTACCAGTATTTGATGATTCTTCCCACAGACCTGCCTTTTCCATTAATTTCTGATTTCCCACTTGCACATTTCTTCCGCTGATGCTCCCACCAACGCCCATGCCCGTAGTGGCAATAAATTGCTCAACTTTATGAAGTTCGAGACCTCGATCTTTAGCTGCCAATACAATGGCTGAACCAAGTGGATGTTCACTACTGCTTTCAATACTGGCTGCCAGTTGAACCAGATCATTTTCTGATTCCGTTGAGAGTGTTTTAACAGTAACAAGCTTTGGTTTACCCTCAGTTAATGTACCTGTTTTATCGACGACCAGCGTGTCTACCTTCTCCATGGTTTCAAGCGCTTCTGCGTTTTTTATCAGGACACCGACTAAAGCCCCCCGACCCGTACCTACCATGATTGACATAGGTGTAGCCAGCCCCAGAGCACACGGACAGGCAATAATCAGTACGGCAACCGCATTTACAAAGGCATAGGCCATTGCTGGATCTGGTCCGAAGACAGCCCAAACAACAAAGGTTATGATACTTATCAGCACCACTGCCGGTACAAAAAAGCCCGCAACCTTATCAGCCAAACCTTGAATGGGTGCTCTACTGCGCTGAGCATCTGAGACCATATTTACAATTTGTGCCAGAAGCGTGTCTTTCCCCACCCGTTCAGCTTTGAAGATGAAACTGCCATTACCATTGACAGTAGCACCGGTGACTTGATCCCCACTACTTTTTGCTACCGGGATCGGTTCACCGCTGATCATGGATTCATCAATATTGCTTTCACCTTCAATGATTTTTCCATCTACGGGAATTTTTTCCCCAGGTTTGACCCTGAGACTGTTACCAAGTACGATGTGCTCCAAAGGAACATCGGTTTCATTGCCTTCAGAATCGATCCGATGTGCGGTTTTGGGTGCCAGACCAAGCAATGCTTTGATGGCGTTTCCAGTTCGGCTCCTGGCCTTCAATTCCAATACTTGTCCCAAAAGGACTAAAGTGATGATGGTTGCAGCGGCCTCATAATACACAGCAACATTTCCATGCACATCTCTGAAAGTTTCCGGGAAAATGCCTGGAATAATGGATGCTATCAGGCTGAATAAAAAAGCCACACCTGTTCCAATGGCGATGAGCGTGAACATATTCAAACTGCGATTAACGATGGATTGCCAACCCCTTACGAAAAAGGGAGCTCCAGCCCATAAAACAACAGGCGTGGCCAAAACCAACTCAATCCACTTTTGTTGAGATGCAAAACTTCCCAAAACATTAATAAACATGCTTCCCATGGTGATCAACAATAAGGGTACAGATAGGATGACGCTTACCCAAAAACGGCGGGTCATATCTTTTAGCTCAGGATTATCATCCTCCTCCAATGATATTTCCACTGGCTCCAGCGCCATTCCACATTTGGGACATGAACCTGGACCATCTTGAATGATTTCAGGGTGCATGGGGCAAGTATATTGGACATGAGCACTCTGCACCACCGGCTTTCTTGGCTCGAGTGACATGCCACATTTCGGACAGGATCCCGGTCCCTCATGTTCTACCTCTGGGTGCATGGGACAAGTATAGATATTGGCATTCGGCTTCTGTTGAAGCTCATCTTCCTCTACATGCTCATGCTGATCTTCATTTTTATGAATGTATTTGGATGGATCCGCTTGAAACGAATGGTGGCAATGTTCTGAGCAGAATCCATATTCAATATCTTCATATTTTTCTATGGCTACTGCTGATTCACTAGTGACGGTCATCCCACAGACTGGATCTTTCATAACATCTCCATTTCTTTTGTGTGATTAACCAAGAATTGAATTTTTATAGCTGAGAATTTTCAGATTCTTGTTTTTGTATTTCGTTTAATTTAATCTAAGCACCAGTTTTATCAGCCGTTATTGTGTAACCCATATATCTTGTTTATTTCTTCAACAATTTGCTGATGAGATTTGCCCGTTTTTAAACTGTTTTCAATATAGCGCTTTTCGATGAGTGCTGTTTCGCAAGTACAGATAGCCAAGTTTTTTTCACCACACGTACCACATGAACATCGAAATTCACCAGCTATCTCCAGAGTGTGTGTACTGAAAATGCTCTCGATTGCATGCATTCGTTTTTTTGATGCCCCACCTTCGGCTACCATTGCTCCTATGAATACACCCAAAACCAGTACAAAGATTCCAGCTATAATTATCTGCTCGTTTGTGACTTTTAATCCTTTTCCAATTTTCTTTTGCAATGGCTTGCTCATATTTATTCTTCCTTTTCTTTGGAATGCAGCAAAATAACGGGTGCTCAATTAAGTGGACTGCCAGGTCAAAGATCTGACCCAGCAGTTAAATCCAGGAGAGTTAACACGGAATTCCCAGACTGATTGAAATGCGAGCCATGCACGGCTGTCATTTTATTTCGACCCCACTCAATTCATTTAAACTAATTTTACCCTTACCTTTGAAATATATGCCAAGCTGGCCCGCGGGGAAATCTGGTCCGTGACCATGGGTCAGGAGTTCCTCATTCGCATATCCTCTAAAATGACCCTCTGTACCAACGGCTTTTAAACTCACGGCTCCTGAAATACTGGTGTTGGCTGAATCAAATATTTGTTTTTTCCCATCCGCAATTCTACCCAACTCCAATTGGGTTGAGTTGATCTCGAGAAAATCATAGCGATCTCGACTTGAGAAGTGGTGAACCAGCCTAACAACGCCATCAAACTGATCAATGTTGAGTTGCGCCTTCAGCTCAAGATTATCTACAGATTCGGGAAATAGAATGAAACCTTCCTGGTTTTCAATTAGAATGAGGAAGGAAGCTCTATTTTCATTTTCTACACGAGTAAATTCAAGGTCATCCATATTTGTAATCAACCACTCGAATCTATGCTTAAAGTTTTCAAGGGTGCTCGTTGATGCGGTCCAGAACAATGACTCAGAATCAACGTGATTGTGGTCGAGAGTGTTAGCCTCATGCTCATGCTCGTGGTCGTTCATCTCCGTGTCGTGCCCGTGGTCATGGTCTTCCATTTCCATGTCGTGGTGATGTTCAGGCTCACTTGCAACATTGTGGTGATGATCGGTCGCGCTTGCCTCGCTGTGATGATGTTCAGCCTCCATGGCTGAGACCCCGACACCATGGAGGAACACCATCTTGGCTCCCTTTTCGGCAGTTGGAATGAGCATCGCCAGAGCAAGTAGTCCAGGTATAAGACCAAACCAAGTTCCAGTGAAATTTTCAGATTTCCTGATGAGTAACCAGCCTCGGAACGATCCATTCGCCAGAGCAATAATCAAGGTGTAGAAAGCTAGATTTGCATGGTTCGAAATGGTTGTATATGCTTGAGTAGGAATGTTCACCGAATCCGCGGCAATCCTTCCAGAAATGTAGACCAACCCAACACTTACTGCTGCAGCAAGATGCAGTAAATTTACCATCTGAACGAGGCCATCTCGCTTTTTGAGTAGAATTAATCCGAGCTCAAAAGCCGGTGCAATTAAAAGTAAAACAATGGGAAAGTGTATGAGTAATGGGTGAATGTTTGGAGCCCAATCCGGAATGAATGTCATTGTTTATACCTACTTATCATTTTTGATTTCATGATTACCTTATTCTTTTATTCGAATCAATCTGAGCTCATGATATTTGATTTGATTCGCTCATATTCTTGTTCACTCAGTTCACCTTTTGCGTATCTCTTTTTAGCAATTTCCAATGCCTCACTATTCTGATTATCCGCTCCCCTTTTTCGGGGTTGGGTCATAGTACGAATAGCGATTCCAACTGCCACTGAGAGAAATAACAAACCAAATATCCACTCGACTTCCATTGTGAATTCTCCTTGAGACAGGAGGCGTGCTTTAACTTAGCTAAAATCGCCTCCTGCGCTTCAGAACTGTTCGTCCAGCATTTAGCTCCCTATTTTCATTGGCTTAAGCTGCATCCCGCATTCTGGACATTTCCCAGCTGCATCAGCTCTGACGTGGCTATGCTCCGGCATGGGACACCCATAAAAATCTGCTTCAACTGTTGCTGTTTCAACAACAGGAACCAGGGTCATGCCACACTCAGGACAATCTCCAGGATTCTGACTATGAACATGTTTATGACTTTCCATGGGACAGGTATAATAGACAATGCTTTCCGTGCTATTCATCTGGCCCTGATCCATTTTACTATCTGAACTCATGTTCATTTTACTATGATCATGATTAGCATGACTCATTTCGTTTTGCTTATCATGTTTCATTATTGTTTGATCCTTTCCTTGATCCGCTGTTTTATCCTGACAGCCCAAAAGAAGTCCCGTGCTGAGCGTTATGATTGCGATCATTGTTTTCATCTTGCTTGCTTCCTTTCTATTCAATTTTTATTTTTCATAATTACCCAAATGACTCAAAACTTGTCCCCGCTATAATTTCCAACTCAGACCTACAGAAATGCCTCGATCTGGACTGCTCTCACTCAATCCCTGAGTCCAATTCAATGACACTATCGATCGGCGGTCTAATCGACCATAAAGCCCAACAGAGAGCTGTTGTGGAGGACTGATTCCTGTCACAATTTCGGTATAGGCACGGTAATAAACGGATGCAGATAAATTTCTTCGGAGGAAGGTTCTGCTAATTCCAAGACCATAGCTATAAGGGTCTTTATAGGTTCCCCACTCAGGATCACCCAAAACCAGATATCCAAAATCTGTAAAAAACGAATACTTGTCCCAATACTGTTTGAAGATGATACCAGCTCCGTAATCCGTTCTTTGTGAACTGAATGATTGACTTGAAATTCCAATGGGCAACTTGAGCTGAAAAGTCGCCGCCAACGAGGATCTTGACTTATAATTTTGCCAAATTATTCGTTGGCCAAACAAATAGATATCCCCCACACCCGTTTTCAAGTTACGATCATGAGCGGGACTACTTATCAGGCTAAGACTATCGATGGGCAACCCAGATTCAGAGACAATATTATCTTGTTGCGCTAAAAATGGGAGCGTTGCAGTAATAGTCCACAGAGGTTGTTTGTACCTTACTCCTATGTTTAGATAGTAATTTTCAATATTATTTTCATATACATAGCTACCCTGATTGTAGGACATCGAAGTATTAAGCGACCATGACTGGCCGGCCTGGGCAGAACCTGCCCAGGCTAGCAACAGCCACGCCGTTTGGAGACATCTTTTTAATAAATTGCTCTTAGTGCGCATGATTTGGATAAGAGGTTCTTTAGTTCTTAACTTTTGGAGTTAGTTTCTGAATATTATGCATATTGTTCATCATCTGATCCATTGATGCCACCATCTCGCTGAGGGTGGACTGCATATGATCCATTTCTGCCTGCATCCCTGCCTGGTTCATCATTTCCTGATCTCCCATCATGGTCTGCATGTTTTCCATTAATCCGTTCATCCCTTCCATCACTGATGTCATATCCTCAGTCATGTCCATCATATGACTTTCTGAATCATCACCTCTGAACATGGACATTAACCCGTGATTTCCACTGGCTTCCAGATCGGAAAGCATGGCCTCGCTATGGTTCATCAATTGACCCATATGTTCCACCATTTCTTCCATTGACATCATCATGCCCTGAGGTTCCATGGTCATCAAGTTTGACTGTTGCATTTGCTGCATGTTCTGCATGTTTTCATGCATGTGTTGAGTGGTTTGATCTCCACCCGTCTGACCCTGATGGTCATCTCCCATGTGCTGGGCATTTAATGTGGCCACTCCAGCAGTCGATAGTATGCCGATCATGACCATACCTGCTGTGAGAAGATTTGCTTTCTTCATCATTTTTTCTCCTTTATTTGATAATTGTTACAGGCTACGCATTCCCGTCCTACTGCAGAGGACTGTAATTTGAACAGCCTTCCGATTCTGGATCGGTTCACCCTGTCCAGGATTTGCATCAGCCAGTTCTCGATATTTGCTGTTGTTTGTGTCTTCATAACCTACATCTAATCCAATTTGCGTGCCATAATCATATATCAATATTATCTTACTGTTATTATTGTATATACAAGCATTTTATATAAAACACATGTAAAGTATGTTGTTGACTATACTACAGATTTTAGGGGGTCATGTTGAATATTCAACACATCTATTCATTTCATTCAAAAGCAAGGTTGGTTTGTGGATAAATGGTATTACCGCACAAAAAAGGGGCTAAGACCAGACCCATAGAGACCGGGTTCAGGATTAGGTCACGTTTGATATGCTTGTGGAACGGGTAGGAAAGTTGGTAGACAGGCTGTCACTTTATGTAGGGATTATAAAGCAGCTGTTTATGATTTTATTTGATCTTCGAATCCGTGATAATTAATCGATTGCTTTTGTCATAGGTAAAATAACTCAAGATCCAACTCAAGCCCACCATGAGCTTATTTTTAAAACCACTGATGGACACAATATGAACCAATGACCAAAGCAACCACGCGAAATATCCAGAGAATTTCAAACTACCTATATCTGCTACAGCCCTTCGTTTCCCAACCGTTGCCATGGTCCCTTTATCTTTGTAGAGGAAGGGTTTTGGCGGCTGTTGTTTAAGAATATTTACTAATGAGTTAGCCAGGAATCTACCCTGCTGAATAGCGACTTGAGCCACTTGAGGGTGCGGCACTGAAGTGTCTCCTGTGTCCACGGCAGCAATATCCCCCGCAGCAAAAATATTATCATGCTCTTCGAGTTTCAGGTACTGATCAACCTTTAATCGATTTCCACTTATTATGCTATTTTGCGATGCGAGACCATTGGGGAACTGCCCCTTCACGCCTGCAGTCCAAATCATATTTTTTGCCAGGATTGTTTTATTGCTTTCGGTGGTCATTTTAAGACCATCGAATTGAATAACCATTTCGTTCATCATTACCTGCACATCCAGTTGTTTTAAGTATTTCAAGGCTTCGGAGGATGCTTTGGCTGACATTGCCGGTAGTAATTTATCTGATGCCTCCACCAGATAAATCTTCATCATGGAGGAGGGATATTCTGGATAATCTTTAGGTAGAATGAATTTGCAAAATTCCGCCAATGCTCCAACCATTTCTACTCCGGCTGGACCGCCACCTACTATCACAAAATTGGTGAGGGCATCCTGTTCGGCAGCAT
>JABMOT010000253.1 GCA_013202385.1 Fidelibacterota bacterium | reverse complement strand
TCAAGTGACAATTCAGCCGGAATATCTTCCAGATGAATTTGTTGCTTGATAGAGGTAATCTGGCCTGTTAGCGCATCAATACGACCCTCGTGCCATTCTACAGCACCTACACTCAGACCAGCTGGAAGGAATTTATTTAGATCTTCAACAATAGAATCCACCTGTCTATATAAAAGCAGATCAATGAATTCAGCCTCTGATGTATATCCTAAGGGTAATGCCGGCCCACTTGAAATTTTAGGGCGCTGATTAAAGCCTTGAGAATAGATGACCGGTAAACCTGCCAGGCTGATTGCACGCATAAAAGAATTCTGCACATCAAGATGTCCCAGATAACTGGCCATACCCGATTTGGAATATTGGAGTCGGGCAGTTTTAACTGGAGTGGTGTTTAACAATTCTGGAAGCGGCTCTCTTTCCGGCGCAACATAGATTTCAGGAGTGATCTTGGATTCACCAGCGGTGCCATCTTTGACAATACGCATATAGAGTTCATCAAAATCGCAGACACCGCAGGCAAGACAACCATCCCTGCAATCGATGACCGTAGCTTCTTGATAAGCTTTGCGTTTTTCACGTCGCAGAAATTTTTTGAGAATCCCATTGTCCACAAGGTCCCAGGGCAATAAGTCTTGATCGTCCTTGGCCGCAAGGTATTCCTCAAAATTAATTCCAGCCATTTTGAAAGCTTTCATCCACCGTTCATAGCGGAAATAATCGCCCCAGCTGTCAAAACGAGCGCCCTCTTCCCATGCCGCATAAATTGCTTTTGCGACTTTTCTGTCCCCTCGCGAAATCACGCCTTCGATTTCAGAGTATAAGGGATCACGGTAGGATGCTTTCACATTTTTGTGTTTCAGATTAGACATGAGAAAATCTATTTTTTTTCTGATCAGCTCTTTGCTGTCCTGAGCCTCCCATTGAAAAGGTGTCTCTGCTTTTGGAATAAACGTGGAGAGCGTCACATTGATTTTAATTTTTCCGTAAGATTGAGCCATCTTTCGGACATCGGCAATAAGATCAACAATACCCTGTAGGTCGGCCTGGGTCTCTGTTGGCAAGCCCAACATGAAGTAGAATTTCAACGTCTTCCAGCCGCCATCCAATGCAATTTGCACCGATGAGTACAGGTCTTCATCACTGATGAGTTTGTTGATGACCCTGCGCATGCGCCAGGTGCCAGCTTCAGGAGCGAAGGTCAAGCCGGATTTCCGCTCTTCTGAAGCAATGGCGGCGATCTCCTTTGTAAATGTATCGAGACGCATGGAGGGGAAAGAAACCCCGACACGATTCTCTCTGAGAAATGGCTTCATCCCTTCCACAACCTCACCGAGACCGGTATAATCGCTGGTGGATAAGGAGAGCAGTGACAGGTTTTTCTGTCCAGTGGCAGCCAATGTTGTTTTTGCCGTTTCGATCAATTCTTGCGGCTTACGCTCGCGAACTGGACGATAGACCATGCCAGCATGACAGAATCGACAACCCTGAGTACATCCGCGCATCACTTCCAAGGCGAATCTGTCCTGAGCTGTCTCCACAATGGGTACAATTGGCTTTGTTGGGTAATTGGAGGCTTCCAAAACGGGAATTTTTGCGCTTTTCACTCGATCTGGAGCGCCTGCAAAATTTTTATTTATTGACAGCAATCGACCAGCTTGGTCAGACTCAAAATCATAGAAGGCAGGAACATATATTCCCTCTGGCATGCTCATAAGGTCTTCCAGAATTGCTCTCCTTGACCGTCCTGCCCTCCGACCTTCACCAATCCGTCGCACCAGCTCAACAATCAGTTCTTCAGCATCGCCGATAACCACCAGGTCAAAAAAATCTGCCACTGGCTCAGGATTGTAGGCGTTGGTACCTCCAGCAATGATAAATGGATCTTTTTCGCCTCGATCTTTGGTCCAGATCGGAATATCTGCCAGGTCCAGCATGGTCAAAATGTTTGTATAAAGCAGATCATAAGGCAGTGAAAAACCAACGATATCAAAATCCCGTAGCTGATGTTTTGATTCCAGGGTGAACAGGGGCAGATTATGCTCACGCATCAGAGCTTCCATATCAGGCCAGGGAGCATAGACTCGCTCTGCAGCAATATCTGCTTCCCTATTTAAAATATGATACAGAATCTGAAACCCGTTATAGGGCATTGCTGTATCGTAAACATCTGGAAAAGCCAGTGCCATACTGGCGTTGATTTCAGT
>JABMOT010000252.1 GCA_013202385.1 Fidelibacterota bacterium | reverse complement strand
GGATTATGTTCTGGTTTCCTTTCTGGTGGCTGAAAAAACGGCTCTCTCCTATGCGGTTGGGGAGTGGGCGCGGATCTGGCCCCTTCAATCACTCATAAAATCTATGGGTGCCTTTTTTGTACGCAGAAACTCAGGAAACCCTCTTTATCGAAAAATTCTGGAGCGCTATGTTCATCTGGCCACTCGAGCCGGCGTCTGCCAGGCTGTTTTTCCAGAGGGTGGCTTAACCAAGCATGGCGCCATGTTGGAGCCCCGTCTTGGTTTTATGGATTATATGCTTCGGGGATATCATCCCGAGTTTGACAAGGACATCGTCTTTGTGCCAGTGGGTATCAACTACGATCGGGTTATCGAAGATCGCAGTTTAGTCAGACGCCTGGATCCAACTGCGGAACGACGAGGCACCTGGTTCGTTTTAAAAACCTCAGCCAGTTTTATTTATAAAATTGCAATGCTGTCTCGAAAGGTTCGCTGGCGGCGATTTGGATATGCCAGTGTGAATTTCGGCCCTCCAATCTCCGTAAAGCAGTATTGTGATATTAATCAGGTCAATTTTAGTCAATGCCCCCAGGAAGAGCGTTTTGAGAAGGTCAAAATATTGGCTGATCAGCTCATGAAAAAAATTGGATCCGTCGTTCCCATCCTCCCTGTCGCACTCATGTCTGAAATCCTGTTAAACAATCGCAATGTCTGGAAAAGCGAATTGGATTTGAAATCTCAGGCTGCCCAGAGAATTGATGCTCTCCAAGCCTTGGGTGCACCCATTGACATCTCGGACAGTGCCCGTGAAAGCGTATTGAGTCACGCCTTAAGCATGCTGGTGGGACGTGGTTTGGTTGAGGCTGAGGAGAAGTTGCTTCGCGCTGAGGTACATTCCCTTGTCGTTCTAGAATATTATGCGAACTCTATCAAACACTGGGCTTGACGAAAGCTCACGACCCCGGAATTATGTCACCCTGAGCCAGTGTGCCGGAGAGCAGTCCAAACGACCTGGACCGGAGCTCATGGACGCTCTATTCTAGAGTGGTTTTTCAAGTCTTTGATCGCGATGAAACCGGCCCTGTGAAAGGCCTCACCAAGGGAAGTCACGGTTCCATGAGAATCTCAATTAAACAGCGCTTTCAATACAGACTAAAAAGCCTACATTTATGCCCAATTAACAACACTTTGGGGCAATCTTTAATAGGGTCAGCGAAGATCCTGAGCCATGGAGAGGGTAAAAACATATGAATGAAAATAATCGTGTTGCTCTGGTAACCGGGTCCAGCTCTGGTATTGGTGCAGTGCTAACAGAAGCCCTGTTGAGTGCTGGTTGGACGGTCGTCGGGATTGCTCGCAGAACGATCCGCTTTGATCACCCTGATTATGAACACGTAATGCTTGACCTCAGTGATCTTGCGTCCTTGAAGACCATTGGAGAATCGCGTTTGGCACCCATTCTTAGTAACTCACAATGGACTCGAGTTGCATTGATCAATAATGCCGCGGTTCCTGGAGCCTATAAAACGGTGGCCGAAAGCGACCCCCAACAGCTGGCCCAGGTCTTCGCCGTGAACACCATCGCCCCCGTCTATCTTATGGGTCTGGCTCTTCGCAGCGTGGCTCCTGAGATCTGGCTGAGGATCGTAAATATTTCATCTGGTGCAGCTGGCATGGGGATAGCCGGTCTCGGTGACTATGGCAGCTCCAAGGCAGCACTCAGGGTGGCGGGACTCTCTCTGGCTGCAGAGCTGGATGCCATCAAAGGCTCGGCAGGAGATGAACGCAAAACAGCCATTCTTAGCTATGAGCCTGGTGTTGTGGACACACCTATGCAGACTGCAGCCAGATCTGCTGATCCCGAAACATTTCCCTCAAGTGGCTTTTTTCAGGAGCTCTCCAAGAAAGGGGCTCTCCAACCACCTGAAGCGGTCATCGGAGATATTATTGAATTCCTGAATGCCAACAGCAAGGAAAGTTTCGTTGAACGACGCTTTGGCGTTTTATAAATAGTTACAGAGAAAGAGAAATCGTTGAAACAGTCAATTACCCATATCGCCCTGGTGGTTAAAGATTATGACGAGGCGATCAAGTTCTATACTGAAACCTTGCACTTTAACCTCATCGAAGACAGCTATCAGCCGGAGCAAGATAAGCGCTGGGTCGTGATTGCGCCCAAGGGCTCATCAGGGACAAACATTTTATTGGCGCAAGCCTCAAGTCCAGAGCAGGAAAACGCCATTGGCAATCAGACCGGAGGACGGGTGTTTCTCTTTCTCCAGACAGACGACTTTCAGAGGGATTATGCGGAAATGACTTCTAAGGGCGTGAAATTTGTGAGACCTCCACAAACAATGCCCTATGGGACCGTTGCCGTTTTCGAAGATCTTTATGGCAATCGATGGGATCTTATTGAAGCCCATAATGATGAGCAACGAGACCCATAATATTTTAGAAAAATGAGAAAGAGCTCGTGATGGATAATATTGCCAGTATCACACTTATTGTCGTTTTAGTTCTCGCAATAATAGCCCTCATTTTGTTAAGATCGTCCAAAACCTCAGGGCAGAAAAGAATTTCCAACTACAAGGTGCTTTTTGTGATTGGGATCAGCTGGGTCCCAATTGGTATCGCTACAGGGAATCCGACCTTTTGGGGAATGGGGCTTGTTTTTTTTATCATTGGGCTGGTTAAAAAAGATCAATGGGGCAAGGAAACCAAATGGGCTGACTTGCCTCAGACCACCAAGCGCATCAAATTGGCGCTTATCGCTGGCATGTCCCTACTTCTTCTATTGGGGCTGATATACTCACTTATTATAAGGCCTTAAAGCGGCGAATCAATCAACGGGGGATCAACAAGAGCAAATGACTAAGCAATTACTTTCGGACAAAGACCAGTTCCCGTCAGAGGACATCATTTTCTCCCACCTTGGAGACTCCAGGCTTTTATGGACGAATCTCTTTGAATCCACCCACACTCGTTATCCGGAGTTTTCAGAGGAATGGAGATACTACAATGATGGGAAGCGCTGGCTGATGAAGGTTCTAAAGCAGACCAAAACTATCTTCTGGCTCTCCGTTATTGAAGAAGCCTTCATCATAACCTTCTATTTTAGCGATAAGGCTGAAACTGCTATTTTGGAGAGCAAACTTTCAGATGAACTAAAAAAATCCTTCCAAAACGGAAAAAGATTTGGCAAAATCCGCGGTATCAGTGTCCAGCCTAAGCATCATAGCGACGTTGATTACATCCTTGAACTGGTTGCCATCAAACTGAGGATAAAGTGAGGGAGTGAAATGATTGAAAAAGTGGGTCAAATCGCCATTGCAATTTCTGATTTGGAAACGTCAGTAAAATTTTATCGTGACACCCTGGGTCTGGAGCTTTTATTTGAAGTGCCTCCCGGTCTGGCCTTTTTTAACTGCGGGGGGATCCGCCTCATGTTAACCACACCCCACGGTCTGGAACACGACCACAAGACCTCAGTGGTGTACTATCAGGTTTCTGATCTTCAAGTTGCCACAGCGACCCTGAAACAGCGAGGCGTGACTTTCGAGCGAGAGCCAGCCTTTGTGGCAAAAATGGATCAGCATAATCTTTGGATGGGTTTCTTGAGAGATCCGGATCAAAACCTGGTGGGACTCATGGCTGAGATTCCGTTCAAGGCTGGCGACAAAAGGAAATATGTTATCGGGGACTTAAACTGACCCGTTTTAGAGACTAAAATATTTTGAAGCGAAACCAGACAAGGGGCTAAATCTTTATGGTTCACATAAAACTTGAGGCGCAGGAATTAAAAACCCTTTACGGAATTGGCGCCACAGCCTCTCTGTTGCAGTTATTCGTCATTATTTTGTATACACTGGTTATGGCAATTTTTGGTCCTCGCATCACGAGCGCAGAGGAGTTTTTTGTAATCCAGAAGACAGAATCCTTTGCCGTCCTGTTACGTGGAGATCTGCTTTTGCTGGTTCTTGTGGGGCTCTATCTGGGAAATTTTCCAGCACTCCTGGTGTCCTTGTGGCAGACAAAACCACTGACAACCCTCTTTGCCTTCCTGTTTACCATCATCGCCGTTAGCTTGAGTTTTGCCGGTGAATCAAGTTTTTCCCTGTTCCATCTGGGTAAACTTTATGCGGCCGCAGGCTCAGACATTGAGCGGAGTCAGTTTGTGGCCGCTGGCGAAGCGATTCTGGCCAATGGCTGGTGGAATAGTACCGGATCCTATGTTACCGGAATTCTGCTCCAGGGTAGTGGGGTGATGATCTCAATAGTCATGTTGAAAAGTGTCCAGTTTAGCAAAATTACAGGATTCGCAGGGTTAATTGGAAATAGTTTTGATCTCTTACAACACTTGCTCGCACCCTTCACAACAGGCATATCAGAATATTTATCATTTGCCATGATCCTATATTTAGTCTGGTATCCCATGCTGGCCCGGGATCTCTTTCGGCTGGCAAAAAATCAAGTCACGGAAGGTTGAATGTTTAGGAATCCTGAGGGCTGGATAGCAGACGGAGAAACTGACTTGTTGGAGCAGAAAAGTCAGACATGAATCCAATCCGAATGTCACGGGTCGAATCGGCTGTAAGAATCATTATTGAGTTAAATCACGCGTTTAATTCCCATGATCATGAAAAAATGCTGGGGTTGTTTTCAGAGGATATACGGTTTGAAGATGTGCTGGCCGATTCCGGCGGCGTGACTTATTCTGGACCGAACAATGTTGCCCAATATTTCAAGGACCGCTTCCAACAATATCCCGGGATTCAGCTTGAACAGGAGGAACTCTTTGGCTTTGGAAATCGCTGCATTTTGCGCTGGAAAGCAATCCTGGATAAAAATGCACTGGAGTCAGGGTCATTTCGAGGCATCAGTCTTTTTCAGGTCAGAAATGGGAACGTTGCGGAAATCGTTTCTTATGCCAGATAGTGAAATGGTCCACTTAGGGCTCAGCTCTTGCAAAGAAGCTTACTTGGTTAACCGGAGCTTGTAGAATAGATTTAAGTGTGCGCAAAAACATTTTGGAGGAGACTTGTCACTGTATACGATTAAGTCAGAAGATCGAACGGGTTATCACTATGTTCATATCTCGGGTCCAGAGTCTTTCGATGCTGCAGTACTGTTCTGGGAAGAATTAGCCTTGCTTGCGCGACAGGAATCCCTCAAGCGTATTCTTATTGAAGACCAGGTCGATGGTCGTCTATCAACGTTGGAAATTCATAGGCTGAGCGAAATTGTATCTAGACTCTTCCGTGGAGTGAGGGTTGCTTTTGTGGATCCCAAAGATGAGACTTATGAGGACAACAAGTTTGGAGAAACCGTCGTTCGTAATCGGGCTGGAATTGTAAAACTTTTTAGCTCGGTTGAGTCGGCGGAAAGCTGGTTGTTAACTCCATGATGTTGTCACATTTGATCGCTCCCTGTGGAATGAATTGTAGTCTCTGTATCGGTCATCTCCGTCAAAAAAAAACGTGCCCCGGTTGTACTATTCAAAGTGAAGCCAAGCCCGTATCTTGTCAGAAGTGTATCATTGCAAATTGTGAACAGATTCAAAAAAGTGACCTAAAGTTCTGTTATACCTGTTCAACCTACCCGTGTACCAGACTGAAAAACTTGGATAAGCGCTATCGGACAAAATACGGAATGAGTATGCTTGAGAATCTTGATAGCATCAAAACTTACGGGCTCGATGTTTTTCTTGAAACTGAAGCCCACAAGTGGGCATGCACAAACTGTGGCACTGGACTCTCTGTGCACCGAGAGAACTGTCTAAATTGTGGCGCGCCGAAAGTCAAACAGTGATGAGACCATTAGACGCCTGGGTGCTGGAAAAAAATGCCAGGTCCTGGGTTGAGCGCTTCATCGCGGAGCCATGGATCTGTCGGGCAAACTGAAGCCATCCATCCCGCTTGTATCTAAGGGGGGCTTCGCATCCGAGATAATTCTGAACTGGAATAAATGCTCACAAAATGAGCAGCTATTTATCATGGCGTGAAGGAGTGAGTCAAATGTTGTCACAACTACCTAATATAGGTAAGGAGTTAGAGCGGCGGCTGGATTCCGTTGGCATCCACGATCGAGGTGAGCTTGAAGAAATCGGAAGCATTGGCGTGTTAAAAAGACTAAATGCCATGCAGACCCCCGGGTGTTTAAATATGCTTTATGCGCTTGAGGGTGCTATTCAGGGGATTCGCTGGCATTACCTGCCTCAAGAGGAGAAGGACTATTTAAAAGCGGGTCTCAAGGCAGCCATCAATTCAGCCCAAGCAGAGCATTAAGCTTGCCCCGTTTATGTGAAATGCCAGGTCCAGCTAAATTGAGCCAGACATAAAAGGCTGAAGGGGGAAACAGAGCGTTTTGTTCGTGAGCCAGCGGTTTGATTTATTTTTATGACATGTTGCCCTCGGGTCAGTCAGGCTTCTGGAGTTCCCATGTTCTGCTGTAGCGATTCGAGACACGCACTATGTTAAAGCAGGAGAGTTTTAATATTTACAGCTTAAACCGACCATAAGTTTTATTGTATTTAACATTAGAACCTAAAACTGAACAGCCTGAAGCCGATAAACAACTTGGTTTTGGTTAAGCCGTCAAGCACATCAAAAGAGTTGGCAGATATATCATGACATGTGTGCAAAACAATTAAGAAAAGGAATGCTCACAGAATGAATGAGACCGAGTTCAAAATTTATAGTTATCGCTGGATTGTCCTGCTGGCATTCATGTTTGTAGTGGCCATGAATCAGCTCATGTGGATCAGTTTTGCCCCCATCACCGGAGTGGCCGCGAGTTACTATGGTGTTTCAGATTTAAGTATTGGCTTGCTATCGTTGAGTTTTATGGTGGTCTATATTATTGTTTCAGTTCCTGCTTCCTGGATGATTGACACTTACGGTATCCGACTATCTGTTGGTCTTGGTGCTGTCCTGACAGGCGCATTTGGTCTCATGCGCGGACTTGTATCAGATAACTACACTCTGGTCCTGATCGCTCAAATTGGAATCGCTGTTGGCCAACCCTTTATCCTTAATTCTATGACCACCGTTGCCGCCAGATGGTTCCCATTGAGAGAGCGGGCGACGGCTGCAGGGATGGGGTCATTAGCCATGTATCTCGGTATAGTGAGCGCATTGGTTTTGACGCCTTATCTCACACTGAAAACTCAGATTGGCGGCATGCTTCTTATTTACGGTGTCGTCTCGTTACTGGCAGTGATCGTCTTTTATGCCTTGGTAAAAGAACGTCCGCCCACACCGCCTTGTGCTCCCGAACATGCAGAGCGCTCCCTGGTCTATGCTGGTCTTAAAGATGCCTTCCGCAATCCGAATTTCATTCTGCTCATGATTGTCTTTTTTGTGGGGTTAGGTGTTTTCAATGCAGTGACCACCTGGATCGAGGATATTGTAAGACCGCGTGGGTTTTCAATCATACAGGCAGGGAATATCGGTGGCCTGATGATTGGCGGTGGAATTCTCGGGGCCGTCATTGTGCCTTTGCTCTCCGATCATTATCGAAAACGAACCCCTTTCTTGTTAATGGCAGTTGTTGGGGCGACTCTGGGGTTGGTGGGAATCACCTTTGCCTTGAGTTACGGGCTCCTTCTGGCATCGTCTTTTGTGTTTGGATTCTTTCTGCTAAGTGCCGGTCCGTTGGGCTTTCAATATGGTGCTGAAATCACAATCCCCACACCAGAGGGGACCTCTAATGGTTTACTGTTGCTCATGGGACAGATTTCAGGTATCATTTTCATTCTGGGAATGGACAGCTTCAAGTCTTCAGAAACGGGGTCGATGACCACCCCTCTTACAGTTCTGATTGGCCTCATGGTGATTGCCATGATTTTTTGCACCCGGTTTAACGATGTCGAGATCCTCGCTAAAAAGTTCGATTGAGATAAAATTATGCTCAAAGGAATGCCCCCGCGCATTGGATCAACAATTCCCCTTGACAAGGAAAGCACCCACCCCTATCTTGAACACATGTTAAGACATAATGAACATATGTTCAGGGCTTTATGAGCCTGCACTCTACTGATAGAAGTCGTCTGCTTATTGAGGCTGCCCGCCTGTATTATGAGCACAACCTCAATCAAGCCCAGATAGCAACACGGCTTGATGTCTCACGTCCAGGCGTGTCACGATTACTCCAGGAAGCCCGCGATGCTGGAATTGTTAAGATTCAGATTATCGATCCCGGTGCCAATGGCACGCGGCTGGAATCAGCCCTCAGGGATAAATACGGTCTTAAGCATGCCATCGTCGTGCCCTCTGATAAAAATGACACTGTTCTTAAGTCCCGCATGGGTTCCGCCCTTATCACCCTTTTAGATCAATTACTCACTGAGAATACCACTCTGGGTGTTTCCTGGGGCTCAACCTTGCAGGCTGCCACGCAACATCTGAATCCCCGGCTTGTGAAAAATATGACCGTGGTTCAGCTCAATGGCGGTGTTTCAAAAGCCGAACTGGATACCCACGCGACTGAAATCGCCGGACGCATTGGCGAGAACTATCAGGCAATACCTTATTTACTACCCCTGCCTGCCATTGTGGACACGGCCGAACTCAAAAAGGCCATTATTTCAGATCGCAATATCGCCAAGACTTTAAAACTAGCTCGTGAAGCAGATATTGCCGTCTTCACCGTGGGAGCTTTTGGATCCAAATCAGTTCTGGTCCAGGCTGACTATTTTGAAGAAGCTGAGGTCCAGGCTTTGATCCAGGCCGGAGCAGTCGCTGATATTTGCTCCAGGCTTATCAAAGCAGATGGAAGCATCTGTTCTACAGAGCTGGATGACCGCACCATCGGGATTGAATTGGCAGAATTAAAAGCCCGTCCCTTCTCTATCGCAATCGCAGGTGGATCGGAGAAAGCCCGTGCCATTAGAGCCGGTCTGGCCGGTGGCTATTTCATTAGCCTGATTACAGACGAAGATGTTGCCCGCCAGTTATTGGACGGGGAGTAAAATGAGTAACCCGCTTATCATCGCAGTTGGCGCCGATCACGGCGGTTATCCTCTGAAGGAAACCATTAGAAATTTCCTGACTAAAGAGGGCTATCAGCTGATTGATTGTGGGACAGATTCAACAGCAGCAGTAGACTATCCGGTCTTCGCTGCCAAGGTGGCTCGGAAAGTTGCCTCAGGAGCTGCTCGATTTGGTGTCATCGTTGATGGCGCAGGTATAGGCTCTTCCATGGCGGCCAATAAAATCCACGGCGTACGGGCTGCCCTGTGTTATGATCTTTCGAGCGCTAATAATGCCCGTGAACACAATGATGCAAACGTTCTGACTCTTGGGTCAGGCTTAATAGGCTCTTCTTTGGCTCAACAAATCGTCAAAAAATTTATTACCACGGATTGCACGGAAGAACGACATTTAAAACGGGTAGCAATGATCAATGATCTGCAAACCGAAAAAGGAAATATTGAAAAAATGGTATCACCTGTAAAAACAGAGGATCAAGGCCTGGCTTCTTTGACAGATCAGGACATTCTGAGAATTGCCGAACGTGTGAGTCAATTGGTCCAGTCTAGAGCCGGCAACATTGCTCCAAATCTACAGCAGGTCTCTCAGCACGGTCACCAGGATAGCGATATGGTCTGCCATTGTGGCGTTTGCGCCGAAAGACAACCAGATACCTATCGTAAATTTATGGATTTTGGGGTGGAACGACTCGGTCTCCATGATGGTACAGATGCCGCCTCTGTTCCTGAGGATATTGCCCGCTGTATCGATCATACCATTCTTAAGCCAGACGCTACAGAAGCAGACATCATAACCTTGTGCGCTGAAGCTGACGAATTCCAATTTGCTACTGTGTGTATCAGCCCCAGTTATGTACCACTGGCAGCCAAGCAATTAGAACATTCAAAAGTCAAGGTTTGCACTGTTGTAGGTTTTCCTTCAGGAGCTCATCATCCCACAATCAAGGCCATGGAAACCCGTCGGGCTATCCGCGATGGTGCTGAAGAAATCGACATGGTCATCAATATTGGTGCATTGAAAAGCGGAAATGATGAATTGGTTTACCGGGATATTCGTATGGTCGTGGAGGCTTGTGAGGACGGCGGTGCAACCAGTAAGGTGATTATTGAAGCTGCTTTACTCACAGATGATGAAAAAGTGCGCGCCTGCACACTGGCTAAAAAAGCCAGGGCCGATTTTGTCAAAACCTCAACCGGTTTCGGACCTCATGGCGCCACGGCAGCAGATGTTGCATTAATGGCCCGAACGGTAGCAAATACAGGAATCGGAGTAAAGGCCGCTGGCGGGATCCGCTCTTTTGAAGATGCTCAGGATATGATTAAAGCTGGAGCCACTCGTATAGGTGCCAGCGCTGGAATCGCGATTGTGAAAAAAGCTAGATCCATAACGATGTCAAATTAAGTAATTAGCCACAGATTAACACAGATGAGCACAGATAAAAAAAGCATTGCCATAAAACCATCAGTGAACATCCGTGAATATCAGTGGCTACTTTCAAATATAAATGAACGTTCAGAAGCCACAGATGAGCACAGGTAAATAATGATGGAAACAGCAACGCATAAAGACAGCCTTAAACACGAAGAGACAACAAAGGCTATAATTGGAGCAGCATTTGAGGTTTTCAACGAATTGGGTTATGGTTTCTTGGAAAAAGTCTATCAGCGAGCATTACAGGTAGAATTGATCAAACAAGGTCATCTAGCCGAGCTTGAACCGTCAATGGAAGTCAGATTTAAAAATGTAGTCGTCGGCAACTATTTCGCAGATCTGTTAGTCGATGGAAAAGTAATAGTCGAATTAAAAGTTGCTAAATTTTATAACAAACAAGACGAAGCACAGCTACTAAATGAATTAAGGGCAAGCGAAATAGAAGTTGGGTTACTCATAAATTTTGGTAAGGAAAAAGTTGAGTTCAAGCGCTTTATATATTGAACCCACCGGTCATTCTAAACCACGGATTTGGGATTATCTACCCAAAAAAACCGCGAATATCCGTGTGAATCAGTGGCTTAAAAAAGGAATAAGTTAATGGCAGATCTAAGATCATACGTACTGTTAGACAACCTTCAACCCCAACATGCTGCATTTATCGGGACAACCGCCTCGGGGTTTTTACCCCTGGCTGGCATGGCCTCACTCTATGTTGAAATTTCGCCCGGTATCGAAATTAACCGCATTACAGATATCGCCCTAAAATCCACCAATGTCACACCTGGAATGCAAATTGTTGAGCGCCTATATGGACTCCTGGAGATTCATTCATTTTCTCAGGCAGATGTCCGCCAGGCTGGCGCAGCAATTCTGGATGCACTGGATCTCAAAGAAGAAGATCGTTGGAAACCCAAAATATTCTCCAGCCAGATCATCAGAAATATTGATGATCATCAAACCCAACTGATCAACCGCATGCGTCATGGTAATATGATTGTCCCGGGAGAAACCATGTATGTCATGGAAGTTCAGCCAGCCGCTTATGCTGCTCTGGCTGCCAATGAGGCTGAGAAAGCCGCCAATATCAACATTCTGGAAGTGCGTGCCTTTGGTAGTTTTGGTCGAGTTTATCTTGGGGGTGAAGAGAAAGATATCGATGTCGGCTGGCGTGCTGCTTCGGCGGCTATTGAAGGTGTAAGTGGTCGCAGCAATCCGTCGGATAAAGAGTAACTGAAGGAAAAGTTAAGGGTTGTCATCCAGAGGCCGTCGAAGGGTTGAAGACAATCCACCATATCTAGAATTTGTGGCCCGTCGACAGGCTCAACAAGACGATTCAAATACAAAGAAATAAGTGACTACATAAATGAATAGAACAAATAAAAAAGAAATAACAAACAGGAGGCTATACAATGTCTGATGC
>JABMOT010000251.1 GCA_013202385.1 Fidelibacterota bacterium | reverse complement strand
GTGACATAAAATCGGGACATTAAGGTTTAGTTCTTTCTCTCTTGATAATCTGTGTTCATGGTTTTTAGAACCTTCTTTATGGTTTCAAATTCATACACTTCGAAGCCACCCTGTTCAAAGGAAACTGTGCAGCGACCATTCAAAACGTCATTTGAGGTGACGGTTCCGATTCCTTCCTTGGTTTCGATTGGAAGTCCTACTGTGGGATATTCTTTCATGGCCTCATGATAAAAATCCCATTCGAAACGTAAACAACATTTCAGTTTGCCACAAGCGCCACTGAGTTTTGAGGGGTTAATGGGAAGATTCTGGTCTTTGGCATACTGGGTTGTTACCGGCTCAAAGCCATCCATAAATCGCGAGCAACAGATTTGTTGACCACAAGGACCCTGGCCATCCAGTCGACGGGCATAATCGCGGACACCAATTTGACGCATTTCTATGCGTGTTCTAAAATCATAGGCTAGATCTTTAACCAATTGACGAAAATCAACCCGTTCCTCAGCAGTATAAAAGAAAGTTATTTTGCGACGATCCAATTGGTATTCCACATCAACAAGCTTCATGTTAAGGGTGTTCTTTCGAATAAGCTCGATACCCCGGTTAAAAGCTTCAGGTTCCTCTCGGCGATTATTATGATGCACGCCAATTTCCCCGTCAGAAGCCTTCCGAAGGAGTTTGTGAATTTCCTCACCGCTTTTGCGATTGTTGAATTCTGGCTCCACACTGGGACAGCGATTGCAGCCATCAGACTTGCTGCAAACAGGCGTTACAACACCTATGTCTTCACCTAGCTCAGTTTCCACTACAACATATTCACCGGAATGGAGGACGAGGTTATCGGGATTTAGAAAGGTCTCGCGTCGATTGCCTTTAAAGCTAACCTTCAGATATGCAGGAACTTTTGGCTTGCTCTCCCCAGAAGACTGGAGGTTTTGCTGTGTATAACTAGACATTTATTTATATCCTGACCGCCAGTCCATAGACCTTTGGCTCTCTTGGGTTCACATTCATTTCCTAGGTGGATTGTCCACGCAGGTGTTTTCTTAGTTCGAAAAATAAGGCAGTAAGTGCAAGCTGCAAATGAACTTTACGTTCAAGAGCATCCTTTGTGCGTTCGATGGCCTGTACCGCACTGTGGTAGTCACATTCTGGAAAAAGTTTTTTCAATTGTTGGACCTGTGCCACCCAGAGTGCTGTATCACCAGGCTTGGAATCCATGGCCACATCTCTGAAAAAGAGAATCAGGAGTGAAAGAAACTGCTGTCGCGTTTCATCATTCTCAAGTTCTTTATCCTTTAATAGTAATGTCTGCCTATGCACAGAAACAAAATCTTCTTTGGCCAGCGTATTCAAAGTGGCCCGGATTCGATCCAGCCAGAAGGTATTGTCCTGTTCTGCAAAGGTATGGGCTGCTGCCAGATCACCATGCGCCATGCGGGCACAAATTTCTGCCTGAACTTGATCCAGACCCTTCTTATGTACCAGATCATCTCTAATGAGCTCCCAAGCAAGATCGGGTATATGATGCATGGCGCAGCGAGAGCGAATGGTGTCAGGTAAACGGTCCGAGAATTCAGTAGTGAGCAGAAAAATGGTTTTCGGTGGTGGTTCTTCGAGAATTTTAAGGAGGGCATTTGCGGCCTCAACATTCATTTTGTGAGCCCGAAGAATGATCACAACTTTGGTAGACCCCATATCGTTGCCGAGATAAATATCTTTACGCAGTTGTCGGATAGCAGCAATGCGGATATCATTTGCTCCATCGATTTGGAGGTGATAGTAGGGCCAGGTCATTTTTTTGAATAATTCAGCGTTGATCAAATCCATCTCAGTTTCTTTGATACCTGAGTAAGGGTCGGTTTGACTGGCTGAACGCCTGGGCAGGGCGAAGATGAGTTTCAGGGAAGGATGCTCTAAATTTTTCAGCTGTTGACAGGACCTACATGCTCCACAGGGCTTGTCCTGACTGGACTTGCAGTTCAGGGTTGCGGCAATGTTGAACGCAAGGGCGTCTTTGCCAACACCGGAGTTACCACTCAGGATGTGGGCATGACCAAAGCGACCTGATTGGATCAGCGTTGACCAATATTGTCGGGTTTTTTCTTGTCCAATAAGTTGAAATATGTTTAGCGTTTCAGCCATAGAAGCGGATCTACCTTGTCTTTTCCTCGCCAGACTTCAAAATGCAAACGTGCCCCATTCAGACTACCCGTATCACTGACCTGGGCAATGACCTGATCTCGCAGCACATAACCATCCATATTAACCTGAATATTATCGATATGAGCATAGACAGTATAATAACTATCTCCGTGATCCACAATCAACGTGTTTCCATATCCTGGAATCCAGGTGATTGCCACAACAATGCCATCCAAAACAGCGCTGACTGACTTGCCCTTTGGTGCTGCAATATCAATTCCCGGGTTGCTGGTTACTGTCCCCAACCTCTCGTTTTTGTGGAGTCCAAATGATCCGACCAGGGTTCCCTTTACTGGCCAGGCAAGGTTGCCTTTGTATTTTGCAAATTCACCTTTCGCCTGATCCATGGTCATTCCACGGCGTTTGGCAATTTCGCGGAGACGCTCTTGCTTCTTTTTTTCCAAATCCTCGATCATCCCCTGAATCTGTTTGGCGGCTTCCTCTTGGGTTTTCACGTCCTGGAACATGGCCTGGCGGTCACGCTTTATGATTTTGAGTTGGGATTCTTTCATCTTTTGTTTGGATGTTATCGCTTTGCCTGTCTGCTCTTCCTCACGGATATTGCGTTCCACTTCGTCCAACCGGTGGGCCAGGCTATTTTGATGAACTCTATTGTTCATCATCATGGATTGAAGCTCTTTTAGTGTTTCACGCTCGGCAGCATTGATTGCAGAAAGGTAGGTTGAGCGTCTCAATGCTTGATGGATATCTCCTGAAGTCAGCAAGAGATCAATATCTCTGTTTTGTCCCATTTTATATGCGCGCACAGCGCGTCGGGCAGCCCGCGCTTTCATGACTCGAATTTTCTCATCGGTGGTCTGAATGGTCTGGGTGAGCAGGCTAATCTGGTCTTCTTTCAGCTTGCGCTCTTTTTGAAGTTCTGTTTTCAATTGTATGACCATGGTAATTTGCTTGTCCAGGGCTCGAATCTGTCGGAGCGTGGCATTTTCATCCTGTTTGGATTTGCTGATGCGTGAGTTGAGTCGATCAATCTCCTTGCGAATTTCAGCAAGTTTTTTGGATTGAGCATTGATGCTTTTATCAAGATCTTCGGTCTGACCGAACAAAAGACTTGAGAAGAGAAGCAATAGTACAACACAATGAGGTAATATTTTCATCGGTTTTAAGTTAGCTGATATCTCGGAAAAGCCATAGACCAAAAAAGGAGGTGGCGGAGAATCTACGAATTCGGTCCAAATTGGCTTGGAAAAAGGGTTGAATGCTTTGGATTTTGACCCGTTTGGCTTTGATGACTGCGATACATATCTAACAAGAGACAGTATTTGGACGCTGAAAAAAGATGAAAAAGAGTAGTAAACTATTGTTTGCTTTTACATTTGGAAGCCCAATATTCCACGCAATAGTCAGGAAAGTCCAATTGGGCAGAAATGCTTTCTGCAGGTAACTGCGAAAGAGCCTGACGACTAGGAAGCCACCTCAGG
>JABMOT010000250.1 GCA_013202385.1 Fidelibacterota bacterium | reverse complement strand
TATCCCAGTACCGCAGCTTTCAGGTCCGTGATTGTTCCTGGCTGGGGTCAGTTCTATAACGATAAGCCAATAAAAGGCAGTGTACTCCTTGGTGCTGAAAGTTTTCTGGCAATATCGACCATCGTTAGTTACCTGATGTACAAGCAATCATTGAATAATTATGAGCGGGCTGACAACAGTGAGCTCGCTCAATCTAGCTACGATAAAACCGAGGCATACTCCAAAATTAATTGGGCTAGCCTGGGTGCACTTGGTGCGGTCTGGGTGTATGGAATCATGGATGCCTATATGGATTCCAGATCTCAGATCAAAGCTTACACCCAGAATAAGCAGAAAAAAAAATAACGGTGCTCAAAAGGATTTCATTAGAGTTTGCCATGGAGTGCATTATGAAAAATATTAATAGTCTTTTTTTAGCTGTATCATTCGCATTAACAATCTTGGCGTGTGCCGAGGATCCCTCACACACGAACATATTTGATCCGGAAACTCCCAATGATTTTCCAGATTCCGTCAGACTGAGCCCTGAATTGGTGGGGATGATCAGTGACGACCTTATCACCCTCAACTGGACTCAGAGTGGAATCAATGATTTCAAGGCGTATCATATCTACCGATCTATGGAAGCAGGTGTCAACGACGCGTCTACTTTGGTGACCTCCCTGCCTTATCCTTTCCTCACAAGCTCCACCGACGTAGACCTGCAACCAAATACGGAATATTACTACAGGGTTTCAGTGGAAGATAAAGGGGGGCTCGTAACTTACAGCAACGAGCTCAAAATCAGTACTGCACCTGAGACCATTTTCTGTCTCCGGATAGTCCGCGAAGGATCTGGAACAGATTTTAATTATCACTGCAGCAAAGCAGATGCTCTGTCCGAAGATAATAGTATTTACCTATTCTTCGCAGTGCTGGACAAACGTTGGGAACTCAGTATGTGGACCTGGAAGGCGGATGATAGTATGGTGACGGATCGCGGTGGCTGGCATCCTAACCGTGATGGTACCACCCTTATTTCGGGAGATTCAGATCAAGACGGCATGCCGGACATGTATGAGATCATTACGAACACTGACCCATTTGATCCTACCAGCTTTTCTAACATCGAACCAGAGGTCTTCCCCTTTATCGTACCGGCTCAGATACTGGTGATCAAGGAGCCCGGATCCACAAGCACAACCGTATTCGTTCTGTTCATGGAAACCCCTTATTACTCGGACAGCAAAATATTGAAGTTCATAGGCGACTTTGAGACACATGACTTCTCACTGGATATGAACTGGGGAGATAACGGTATTCTACGAGCTGGTATTGGCAGAGTTTTTGGAATATCGAAACTCTCCTCGAGCAGAATCCTCCTGGCCAAGCGACAGATTTACGACATCTATGATTTCAGCGGGAATTTGATCTTCACTTCGGGTGACTTGCCTATCCGGATCGGTGTCGTATCCGAAGGATCAAATACACCAGGAGGTGACCATTATCTGTACCTCACCAACTGGGATGGCCAAATATACAAGCTTGATGAATCTGGGAACGAATTGACACACTGGATCGGGTTCGAGGAGAATCGAGGATCCTTGGTTCCCATAGGTCTGTATGCTGACGAGCGAGGAAATGTCTTCATTACTGATGGTCAGCGGAATACGGTTAATCGTTACGACTCAAATGGGGATTTCATTTCCAGGTGGGATGGCGCTAATTACAATACTACCAAACCATTCTTTTTCGACAATGATGTTGCTACTTTTGGTCATGCCAGCATAGCAGGATCAGGTGCTAATATAGTCATC
Organism: Fidelibacterota bacterium; assembly: GCA_013202385.1. GTDB lineage: Bacteria > Fidelibacterota > UBA8477 > UBA8477 > JABMPR01 > JABMPR01. The sequence continues at coordinate 2,079 of JABMOT010000250.1, read as the reverse complement.
GTAGATATGAACACTGCCATCTACCGTGCGATATATTGAGTCTGGGCAAGCGGCGCTGCTTCATTTTGGGGAAAACTAAGCACCAATACCATTAAAACCCTTATATAGACCATAAAAAAATCAGAGGATATTCCGAGGATTAGGATTTCGTCCTGGTCAATAGTGAACCTGCTGGGCCAATAGCTGATGCAATTCGTAAAACTGTTGAGCTATGGCTTGGCGGCGCTCAAACATCTGCCAGCAAAGATTCATTCAAATGTATTTCAGGTCTGCACCAATGTCTGCTCAAATCCCTGAAACTCGAATAAAATTACAGTGGAATAAACGCGAGCATTTCTCACTGAAGGTTATAGAGTCAACTCCTTTTGTGGGGGACACAAAAGGGTATCACAGATATTGTTCACTCCGAACATATGCATTATGCCCCTGCCTGCCTTATCTGGCAGCACAAACGGTTCAGCCGCGAAGCACCTAGGGGCATGGATCATGAGATGCTCCAAGGAAATGGATTAAAGCAGATCCTTGCTCTTCCTGGTGGTATTGCTCATAGTCTTGGTTGTGTTCCTCGAGACAGCTGGTCCAGGCAGATGAGCTACCTATCAATACATCTGGAAGCCTGTGTATCATAATTATTTAACCGAGATGTGGACTAACATTAATGCTTGGAATGCTCAAACTCTGGATCAATAGTGGACTGAATGCTTAGAATAGAACCAAGGAGGGTTGTATGACCGGTGTTGAGTTGATCATCAAAGCACTCGAACAAGAAGGTGTGAAGTATGTTTTTGGCGTACCGGGAGAAGAGACCGAAGATCTGCTCTTTGCCTTGGAGGAATCGGCCATAACTTTTGTTCCAACCCGGCATGAACAGGGCGCAGCCTTTATGGCAGATGTTTATGGCAGAACCACAGGTAAAGCAGGCGTATGCCTGGCAACTCTGGGTCCCGGAGCGACGAATTTGATTACTGGTATTGCTGATGCCTATCTGGACAAAGCACCGCTGGTTGCTATTACGGCTCAAGCCAGTTCGATTCGAGTCCATAAAGAAAGTCACCAGGTGCTGGACATTGTCAATATGTTAAAACCCATCACCAAATGGAATGCCAGCATCCAAAATCCCCTGGTGGCCAGTGAGGTCGTTCGGAAAGTATTTAAAATGGCTCAATCAGAAAAACCGGGTCCGACCCATATCGAATTACCGGAGGATGTAGCTGCTGAAGTCACCAACTTACCTGCTCTAGTATCAGGAGGTGTTCGGAGGAGTGCTCCAGACCACAAGGCTATTCAGGCAGCTATGATACTGCTAGGCCAAGCGCAGGCCCCCATCATCCTGGCTGGAAATGGTGCCATCCGCAAGCGGGCCAGAAAGCATATCAGAGAATTTGTCGCCCAGACTGATATTCCAGTGATCTCCACTTTCATGGGCAAGGGTGCCATTGATGATAGAGATCCCCACTCACTATACACAATTGGTGTCCCCGGCAGGGATTACCAGATGTGCGCTCTGGAACGCGCTGACCTGGTTTTAGCCATTGGCTACGATATTGGAGAATACGATCCTGCGAAATGGAACCCTGGGGGTGATAAGCAAATCATTCATATCGATTTTGATCCAGCGGAAGTCTATGAATACTACCAACCACGGGTTGAGATCATCGCAGATATATCTGGCAGCTTGTGGGAAATGAATCGTCAGGTATCTGCTAAGAACCTCAAGTTCCATCCCAGCTGGTTTGCCGCTCTGCGCAAGTCCATCGAAAGTGATTTTAGTGCCTACAAGATGAAGCCAGGGGAGGCATTTACAGTGCCTGGCAGCCTTCACCTGATCCGTGAATACATGCGTCCAGGTGATATGTTGGTCTCAGATGTGGGCAGTCACAAAATGTGGATCGGCCGCAACTTTCCAGTTTATGAACCGAATTCTACCTTTATCTCCAATGGTCTGGCAACCATGGGTTTTGCATTACCAGGTGGCATCGGTGCAAAATTAGCCCATCCCGAAAAACGGGTGGTGGCGGCCATGGGAGATGGGGGGTTTCTGATGAATGTACAGGAGATCGAAACTGCAAAACGCATGGG
>JABMOT010000249.1 GCA_013202385.1 Fidelibacterota bacterium | reverse complement strand
TTGATATGTTAATACTCTTTCTGCATCGAAAGTGGTGGCGTAGAGGGACTCCCGTAGTCGGGTAATTTTCTCACTAATGGCCTTGAAGGTGAGCTTGGCTTCCAGCTCTTTTATTTCCTGGTAATAACATTTCATGAGAGCCATGCGTAATTTATCTGCAACTGCCAGCGTCGTTTCAGATGTCACGAAAGGGTTGCCGTCTCGATCCCCACCGGGCCAAAAACCCAATTTTATGATATTCGTGTTATTGAATTCACGCTGCTTGATATTCTTCTTTAGCTCTGAATACAAGTCACCGATGGCAGCGTAATATACATTCCTCAAATAATAGATAATATTGTGAGCTTCTTCCAGGGGTGTGGGTTTATATCTGTTTAGCAGAGATGTCATTCCCAACTGCTGCAGGGTTAAATCAATATTATTAATATCATTTTCAGTTATGAGGGTCCTGAGCCTGGCGATAATGTCCAGCACTGCTTGAGGATAAAACTGGGTTGGATGAGCCGTGAAAACCAGCCTGGCACTAAAGGTGTTCAACTTTTCTGAAATGCTATCCCAGTTATTCGTGGTTCCCAGTAATTTCATTAAATCTTTGAGTGAAAGATCAGGGCTCAGACTTTGTAGCTCTGGAAAAGCTGCGTCTTCAACACTATCGAAAACAACAACTTGTCGTTCAACATATTGAATGACCTGAAACATAAAGTCGATTTTTTCGCTAGAAGTATGAATATTAGCGTGGGTGCTGAAAAAGGAATCCAGGATTTGACTGGGATTCTGGCCATCATCCAAGCCCTTTTTCGTGATCTGGTGTAGAAGTGGAATGAGAATCCCAATATCACGAATCTTATCGCTGGGCAGATTCAGGAACAAACTATTATAGATATTAAACTTATTCTTAACCCATTTATCAAAAGCCTGAACTCTATCCGGTTGATTTATCATTAAATCGTATTCTCTTTTCTCATTGCTTTTCATCCGCAAAAAAACGGATCCGATTTGCTTGGCGTTAATTTAACCTGACAGGATAAACCCATAGGGGCGCGATCCAAACAACCCAATCCTGTCTCGGAAGCTTTTCGACTGAACCTAGATTTATAGCCAGCCCAGCCCCAGCCCAAAAATCAAAACCACCAAAGCATCAAACCCCCAGATAGCACTCACGGAAAAAAGTTTCTGCTTCATCGTTGGCATATCGTATACCCAGAATGCTGCAATAAAAAAGGTCAGATAACCAAACAGGAAAATGAGCCAGGGCGTGTTCATATCCCAGAAAGCCCAGTCCCAGGTCAACGCATCCACTGCATTGAGTAAGAATTCCACGAGGACGCAAAAGATGGAGCCAGCCACTGCTACAAACCATCTGTTTGGAATACCCATAATTTTATCCGCTTTATTGGGTAGCAGTAACTTTGTCCAGACGATGCCAGAGACGGCGAACATGAACATAATCTCAATATTCAGTCCGATCAGAATTAAAAACGCTGTATCCCCTGGAGCACACCAGAGCGGAGCAAAGCCATTGAGGTGAAAAATAATTGAGTTCATAATCTCATTAAACCAGTCCATTCCCCAGAATGCCAGCCCAGCCAAAACCAGGGTGTAATTCTTTTTCTCCATTTCCACAGCATAGACATAAAAAACAAATGCCAGAAGTGGTATGACATACCACTGGAACTGTGAACCATCTCGTAAAATTGTTAACGCTTGTTGTGAAAAATCGCTAGGCATAATTCAACCCCCTCCAATTGTTAGTTTGGAGGTAAAATAGTCTCTTCGCTAGAAAGATAAAGCCAAAAGACGTATCCACCTTGAATTGTTAATGTGACGAAGTGTGGATATATTCTGGCGCTGAATTGATAGGGTCTAGTCCGGTTGCCCTGATTTGGACTTTAAAAAGAATGCCACCACTGCGCTGGTGACAATGCCCATTAATAGTGCAAATATGGTACTCTGGATGATGTAACTTTTAAGGTTAAAATAAGCCTCCGCTTCCACCTGTGTGGTTAGACCGTGCTCGACCCCATATCTGATGGCGTTGCCAAAATAATCAGGACTGATAACATACGCCGTAATGAGCTGGCCAAATGGGGTGAGGACCGCAACCACTACAGAGATGATAACACCACTGATAAACCCTTCTTTCCAGGTCATGTGACCCTTTAAATCATTAGCCTTTTTATCTTTCAAGGCAAAGACATAAACAGAAATGG
>JABMOT010000001.1 GCA_013202385.1 Fidelibacterota bacterium | reverse complement strand
GTGTTGAGCTATATAATTATCACCAAAGATCCTTTAGCTGAAACCCTTGCAACTATTCACAACTTCACCTTTTATCAAGACCTCATGTCTGATATCCGGCGTGCTATTGAAAGAGGCAATTATGAGAATTTCCAGAGGGACTGGCTGAACAAATATTTCCGAAAGGGAAGCCCCAAAAACCGATAGAACCGTTTCGGGGTAGAGATTTGAATGCACGCTTGCTTTGACAGGGGGTGTCTTTTAAATTCTCATTCAAATTATCTGAGAGCTGGAGGAAAAATGGCCGATATTGATTTTGCAAATTCTGAGAGTAGAATGAATTACCTGAAAGATAATCTTGGACATCTTATGAAAGGGATAGACAAGAACTATGGCGAGGTTCTAATGGACGAATTGATGCACCGCATGGAAGCAACAGTCAACGAATTCAACGAGGAAGTCAAAGCCATGCTTGCACAGCTTCAAGGCAAAAAAACCATCCCGCGGGATAACATTTTGTCTTCTAGCAATAGATCTATCCCACCAATTCCCCGCAAACCGGCTCCCGCAGAATCTTTTGAAACTCCAATTATTGAGCCGATTCTGGAACCAACGGCTGACCCGCTGGCAGAGCCACTTGACGAAGAAGCCGTTGGATTTGCATTAGAAGGGGAAAATAAACCAATAAAAGAAGTTGAGATCGACGTAGATCTGGATGGCGAAGAACTGTCAGAATTTGAGAAAAAACTTCGAACGCTCAGCATTTAAAACATTAAACATAGCAGTCCTTTTATGAAGAGCGGTTTTTTTACACCGCTCTTTTTTTAGCCACTTTCGCAATAAGTCCACTGCTCTAGCTGATGTTTCCGGTGCTTAACCGAAGGGCGTCAACCGGATGGACAATCTGATCACGAAGATGGGAGCCCCATACGGGGGATGATGTGTGAAGACGAAAATGAAGGATTGCGCAAAAAGTTCAGTGGGTCTAGTCAAAAATTCTTTTAGCGAAAATAAAGCGACTCGCAAGATTTTCTGAGTATTCAGGATCCCCGGGTGTCAAACTCTGGATCTGGACTCCTGAACCCAAACTATGAATGACCTTTCCCGCTCCCAAATAGATGGCAGTGTGCGTCACCATCCGTCTGCTGCCAGCAAAAAAGAGCAGGTCTCCGGGCAGCATGGCATCCATCCATTCCGGATAGCCAATAATACGGCCAACATTGGCAATTTCATCTGAATCACGAGGGAGATAAATGTTGTTTAGCGCGAAGCTTTGCATGACAAAGCCTGAGCAGTCCACTCCTTCAGAGGAACGACCGCCCCAGACGTAAGGCAGCCCCATGTATCTTTCAGCCGAAGCTATGATGGCGTTTCGGAGTGGGTTGGCAGCTGGGTCAATAATTTTGTAATGCTCTTGAGACAGGGTGACTTCAGAAGCATTTGCCAGTAAAATATGGCCATCACCTAAATAGGGTAGTCTGCTTCCCATTATGATGACTTGTCCAGATTCAAGCGTCACATCATTATCAAAGATTGCCTGTTTCCCAAGGTGGTAGCGACCCCACTCTTCAAGATTTACTGTTCTGACAGAACTTTTAGGAATATATCCAAGATAGCCAATATTTGACTGTACCTGATAGAATTCACCATGCTCGCGGATAAGTCTCACCGGCTCGCCATATAGCATCTCAGTGCCTTCGTTTTTGATATATAAGGGCTTGTAGCGTCCCATCACATAAGGGTCCAAAATGATACCATAGCCAAAATCATTCTGAAACTTTTCTGGTAAATAGGAAACTGAGTCAATAAGTGGATAATCATATCCTGCTTTTTGTAGCTTGCGTGATAACCCTTTTACAGGGATTTTAAAAAAAGCCTCACCTTTAAGCACCACCGTATGGTCAACGATTTCCGCCTGGATATCTTGATACCAGATACGTTCATCCAGATAGAATTCATGGTTGGCTTGGGCGACAATGGCTTGAATTGCGTCACGCTCTACATTAGATGAAGTGGCAGCGCAGCCAAACAGGAGAAAGTAGAGAGATAAAAAAAGGAATGAAATCCGCGTGTAAAGTTGGGTCGAGAACATCGGGAGAATCCTTATTAGGTGTTCAAAAATTATGCGTTCAAACTAGTTTTAAAGCGTGTGATTATGCAAACTTTCATAGCTGGCCGCAATTAAATTATCAGTGATCAGACATGACCGGTAGCAACAGCGGGATTTGAATAATTTCATATTATCAACGCTTACTGCCTAGCACTCCGGGCTTTTTTTGTCATCAGCGCAGATTTTGATTTAATGAATATGGATTTGCAGGTAAAGAACCGGGCGACTCAAGACGATAATAAGATCAGTCTTATCTCCGAATCGGTGCTGAAATCTTGGCAGGACGAAATAAACCTGGTCTGATTTTGGAACACGAAGTTTCTGTCGCTCAAACCAATTAGAGCAGGAGGTATCTAATGTTAAAGTATGAGGATCAGTCCTTGATTACATCTTCGAAGAAACGCATCCTGGTAGTGGAAGATGACATCCAGATGTCAAAATTCATTCAATTCAAACTGAATTATATGGGTTATGAAGTTGCCGGAACCGCTGTTAACTCCAGTGAAGCACTGGAGCGATCAAGGAGTTTGAAGCCGGATATCATTCTCATGGATATCATGTTAGAGGGAAGCAGTGACGGGATCGAGACGGCACAGCAGATAATCGCCCAACAACATGTCCCCATCATTTACCTGACGGCTTATGAGGACGAAGTGTTGTTCGATCGAGCGAAGATCACTGAACCCTTTGGCTATTTAATTAAGCCATTCAATGATCGTGACCTTAGAATTGTGTTGGAGACGTCACTCTACAGACACGAACAGGACAAGCGAATTCGTCAAGCACTCCAAGATGTTCGGAATGTGCTTAACAGCTCATTGGATATGATGATTACGTTTAATTTTGATGGAGATATTATCGAATTCAACCGCGTAGCTGAAGACCTGTTTGGATTAAAAAGAAGTACTGCTCGAAAACTTTCAATCGTCACCCTCCTAAAAAGCCAAAGAGACAGCACAATCATTCTGGATGGTGATCCTGAGGCTATTCATAAACACGAACAAATCGTGTTTCTCGATGTTGACGGGAACGATATCCCCCGCGAGATTGTATTGACACCGCTAAAAAACAAAGAAGGAAAAATACTAGGGCGACTATTGGTTTGCAGGTCTGAATAGTCACTAGTTCACCAACAACACCCACTCAAATTATGGCTTCTGCGCCACCAGGATTAAATTCTTGCCTATGAATGGTGATATTTTCGTTTCAATTTTTTTCATAATTGGGACGACCAATCTATCATATAGCATAACATTGGCCGCGTTTGAGGATTTCTTTAATAATACGAAAGCAATGAACCATGGCAGAATTCCAGCGATATCAAAGTATCGTAAATGCTTAATATTGAAGCCAGCAGACTTGACAATTGTGCTTAAACATGGGCGGGTGTAACGTCTAAAATGACCAAGAATTTTATCTTGATTGCTATAGAGAACGGGCAACGCTGGAACGAATATTAATATGTGGCCACCGGGGACAATCGCACGGAATGCATGAATCAGGGCAGAGCGATCATCCTCGATATGCTCTAAAACATTCACATAGCAAATACTGTCAAATCTTTCAATAAATTGATCTGATTTTTCCTCAAAAAAGGCATGAATGACTTCAGCCCGGGCAGAGCTTCCCAATCTCTGCCTTAATAATTGGATCATATTGTCGGCAGGTTCAAAAGCCACCAGTTGTTTGATATTTGTCCCAAGCAAGAACTCAGAAAAATTACCCTGACCTGCTCCTACTTCAGCAATGCAATCACCCAGATAGGGTGCGAATTCTTCAAGTATCCACTGATGATAATTTATGGCAAAGGACATCGCTTCCATATCTTTGCCAGGATAACTGCGGTGAGTATTCATAATTTCTCATTCTAAGATTTTTATATTTGGAGTAAACTTGCGGGGATCATCAAATCCTTCAGAGATCTCGATTGAGTCTTTTCATTTCCAGCAAGTGATAATAACGTATAGAATCAAGGATGAGTCCGATAGCCAGCGAAACAGCACTGATGATTACCAGGCTCGCTGCCAGGAGGGCTAGAGGAACATGGTACACAAAATCATGTTTGATATAGTCATTTATAGGCGCCCAGCCTGCAATTAATCCCAAAATTAGGAAAATTACGCTCAAACACGTAAAAAAGAAGAAGGGACGATAATACCTTACAAGTAAAGCGATTGTTTTCAGGATCAGAAATCCATCATGCCAGGTATTTAGTTTTGACTCACTCCCAGTGGGTCTGGCATAATAAGGGGTCTCAATTTCAATAATAGGCGCTTTCATAGCCAAAACCTGAAGTGTGATTTCGGTTTCGATATCAAAATGCTGCGAGTTTAATGCTAAACTTTTATACAAGCTTCGGGGTAATACTCTATACCCTGAAAGTACATCCTTAAGGGAGTGTCCGAAACTCAAGCTAGCTAAACCACTGATCAGCCAATTCCCGAAATTGTGGAGCCGTCGAAATACCTTGCCCGCGGGATCAGGTTTCCGACTCCCAACAACCATGGATCGGGGTGAAGTCCATTGAGCCTTTAATAAGTCTGCCGTTGATTTGACGGGGTAGGTAGCATCACCATCGATGAGGATGAGGAGATCCTCATTACTGTCTTCAAAAATTCTTTGAATCACATTTCCCTTGCCCAAACGAGAAACCAGTCGAACCTGAGCACCTGCTTGTTTTGCTACTTCAACAGTAGTGTCGGATGAATTGTTGTCATAAACTCGGACCTGAATTTTTGGGAAGATGCGTTGAAAATCTTGAATTACTTGGCCTATAGTAGTCGCTTCATCTAAACAAGGAATACAGACGACAATTGATTTTGATGATAACCAGGTGTCATATGTGTTGTTTGCATTTATCATTCTCTATTAACCTTCCAAAAAGTGAGTTCTGGCTCGTGGGGATTTTGTAGATGCCACCGCTGAGTGGTGTCTACTTCCATATTGAAATAATGCAAAAAGTTTTGCTCAGTGTATAAAAACTTTTCCCAAGAAAGGAGGTAAAAGGGTCCAGGATGATTTTGTGTAAGCGCATAACTGTCTTTTTTAAATTTTGAGTCGGGTGAAAGATAGCCATGCATATTGCTGCTCAGACGAACAAAGCGTGTCGTCACAGGAAAACCTGGGATGAAAAATGCACTTGGCCTCTTGCCCCCTAAAATTATAACAGCACTATCCAAGCCCTCAAGATCTGGTATTTGGCCATTAATATAATGATCCCGCCAATCCAATCGTTGATGTTTTGGATACGATGCGGAGCTCAAACTAATCAAAACAAGCAACGACAGTATCCCCATTGATGTTTTTGAGGATTGAAAAAGGTGGATCAGAATGATGGCTATAGAAAGAAAAGCCAATCCTTCCAGGAGAAATATATATCTATAGATGGAGAATTGGATCAACCAAATCACATATGCGAAACAGGATAAAAGGATTATAAATTGTGATTCAGGTGTTAACGGTTTTTTTTGCTTCCCAAGAAATTTGTTTCTAACGACAACGATGCAGAAGATTGCAATTAGTAAATACAAGACGGCAAATCTCATGTCTCTGAATCCGCCCTGATGATAGTTGAAGGAAGAGTTGTACATAAAGTAGATAGGGTAAAGCAAGCCATCGAGAAACGAAGTAGGTAAGTATCTGGCATCTCTGATGTTTATATCGAGCAACTCGGGGGAGTGAAAAATATTATTAAACCAGGGAAAGAACGGATTCTTATAAGATTTCCACATCTTTACATACCAGAAACCGCCTGAAGTCATAATTCCTACCAACACCCCTCCTGTAAACTGGAAACCAGTCTTTATCTTTGTCGACCACTCCCTTACAACGATGAAGAGAGTCAGTCCAACCGCTATGATGTAGATGGCTGACGTCATCTTCAATCCAAAACTTATACCGGCGGAGATACCCGCCAGGATTAGTAGCAAAGACTGGTTTTCATGCGGAGATTGTAAAATCATTACAATGAGAAGTATTGAAATGAATAAGGGAATACTAACGAGATTATCATGATAGCTGGTACCCATTAGCATGATTGACATTGGGGCAACCAGTGCAGCAATACCTAGAAAGATTGATACTTTGAATGGCGTTATTTGTAAAGAGATATTTCTAAACGAGAGTTGAAAAGGTTGGAGTTTGAAGAGAACAACCTGAGCGATTTTAAAGATGAGGAATGAATTGATCCCATGGATCATTCCTAAAAGCATACCCACGATGATGGGTTTGTAGTTGCCGATTAAATTGAGGAGCAGAATATCTGGTAACGGGTTGAAAAAGGACTGGAGTTGAGCTGGGAGGATGTCCAGCTGGCTTCTATCCGTGATGAATGCATAGGCGTTGTATAGATGATAATTGCGTAGATCCCAGCTATTATCCTGTCCCATGAACACTGAGATTGCAGCAGCCATTAACATAAAGGCCAGCAAGACTATTACTGAAGATTGAAAACCATTGGGCTTGGAAGGGCTTGTCCGTGTGTTAGGGATGATCATCATGTTGCTTTAGTGCTTAAAATTGTTTCGCCAGTGCATTAAATTTTTGTCCCTGCTTCTCAATTTCAGCTCCAATCCGTGTCATGTCCTGAATGATGGTTTGGGTTCGCATGCCAGGTCCCGACCAAATTTCTGGTTCTTCGCCCACCTCTTTTTCAAACTGATCCACCAATAAACTGAGTTCAGCTTGTTTTGCAGATACCACAGCCAAAATCTTTGTGAGTTCTTCCAGGGATTTGGATTTAGTGGCTACTTTGTTCGGGTTTGAGCCCTGATTTTCGGCGCGGTCCAGTATCGTTTGACTTGCCTCAATATTCTGAGTGAGTTCTGCTACATTTTTGTCAAGATCGCTTAGATAGTTAGAAACCTGTTTCCTCAGTCCGGGAATATTGACTCTGGAAATTTTATTTTTGTTGAGGATAGACACGAAGCTGTTTGAAACTTCAGTATAGGATTTGGCGAGACTCTGGAACTGGTCTGTATGAATATCATAATCGGCTTTAATAGATTGATAGTTTTTCCAGAGCGGTGAATTGGATTCAATTTTCATTTTACCCTTGGAAAGATTTTTAAACTGAGCTTCCAAATCGTCTAGCTCAGCCTTGGCTTGTTTCAGTTTTTTCAGATGGACAGACATATCCGTCAATTGCAGTGCTAATTCCGGATATGGCGCTAAAGTGGAATCAGAGAGATTCGCTGTGATCTGATTGTAAATTCCGCGTTTCTCGCTTCTGTCTTTAGCAACAGATGCAAGTACTCGATTTGTTTCTTGTTGAGCTGTTGAAAAGTTTTTTTTGATGTCAGATGTAGTGTAATAGACCGTGCAGGTATTGATTAGGAGGGTGAAAATAATTGAAGTCGCAAGAATTGCTTTCGGTTCAAGTTTTTTTGTTTTCTGCATCGCTCAGCTCCATAAATTAGTATTTGATCAATATCATAATTGATAATTTTAGTTACTATGCCTGGAATGATCTGAATCTAAGCTTTAAAAATACAAGTGCAAGCTGGAGCGAGGAGCCTACCCCGAGTACTTCGGAACTATTAGCAACGAGAATTCAAGCTTATCCAATAATGGCCCGGGGGATCAAAGAATTTGTGAAAATAAAGTCGATCTAAAGTAGGGCTGATTCATTGAAGTTTTAACGGTCCCGAAATAGCGAGGCTTCTTCTATACTGGAATGCTAATATAGAAAATATTTCCCTGAGGTTCATTTGCTTTAACACCGACTTCTGCATGGTGTGCATGGGCAATACGTTGGACAATGGCTAACCCTAGCCCTCGTCCTCGTTTTTCACCCTTAGCCAGTTGGACGTTTCGTTGAAAAACTGCTTCACGCTCATGTTCAGGGATTGTCGTGCCAAAATCTTTTACATTAACAGTTAAGGTATGATCATCATGTATTTTTTCAACAATCAAACGTTTGCCATGAGAAGCGTATTTCACGGCATTGCTGATGTAGTTTTTGAACACTTCTTCAATAATAGGATTGGCAGTGATTATGCAATCCTCGGTTAATGCATTTTCAACTGTAAGGTCGGCGGCTTTCAGGATGGGTTTAAATTCTTTTATTATGTTGTCTATTATGGAACAGATGTTGAGTGATTCCATCTCGATTGTTTCATCCATAGAAACGCGAGCCAGGGTGGTGGCATTTGTCATCACCCTCAATACGCTGGCGCTGCTTGATCTGATCAATGAGATCGCCTCATCTCCAGGGTTATTGGTAAGAATATAGTCCGCCATGCTGTCAATAACTCCAATAGGATTTCTCAAATCGTGAGTGATCACATCGAGAAGAAGTTCCTTGAGCACATTCGTCTGCTCAAGCTTTTGATTCATCGTCCTCAAGTCGATCGTCTGTAAACTCACTTCTTCCTGCAACTTGTGCGTCTGTATCGTCATCAATCGGACGCGGTATCGAAACAAGCCGTACAGGAGGCTGGAAATTATGAGAATCGCAGTGAGCCTAAACCACCAGGTTTTCCAGAATGGGGGGGTGATAATGAGATCAACTTGTTGGACATTTTGGCTCCAGACGCCATCGCTGTTGGTGGCTTTCACTGAAAAAGTGTATTTGCCTGGATTGAGGTTGGTATAACTGGCATAGTGCCTGGTCCCTGAATTCACCCAATTCACATCAAACCCATCCATTTTATAGGCATACATGTTGTGTTCGGGATAGTTGAAGTCCATGGCAGAAAACTCGAAGGAAAAAAAGGTTTCGGTATGTTTTAACCTGATTTCAGTCAATTGTGACATGTCTTGGTCGTTAAAGACCTCAGTATCGAAAATTTTAAAATTGGTGAAAACAACAGGGGGGTCATAGCGGTTATTAGAAGTCCGATCAGGAAAAAATCGGTTAAAGCCTTGAGTTCCCCCAAAAAAGAGTTCGCCAGCATTACTGATATCAACGGCCATAGGAAAAAATCGATCACTTTGGAGGCCATCCAAAATGCTAAAATTTTTAAATCTATCCCGTGTATTATTGAATCGTGACAGTCCTCTATTGGTAGCAAGCCACAAGTTTCCTTCAAGGTCTTCTTTGATCGCTATCACAGCCTCGCCAGACAGACCGTCCTTGGAAGAGAATAGTTTAAATTCACCCGTCTCTCGGTTGAAATGATTCAAACCCAGATTGGTCCCCACCCAAAGTTGCATGCGGGAATCTTCAAAAATTGAATTGATGACTTGTCCGTAGGGATTATTGCCGGTTTCCGAATGTTGATTATACCTGATAAAACACCTCTGCGTTGCATCAAATTTATTCAATCCTGCACCCCGGGTTCCCACCCATATAGCCCCGCTGCGATCACAATAAATGGAGCTGATCTGATCAGCACTCACGGATTTTTCAGAACTTGGATCATGTAGAAAGCGCTCAAACCGATTTTCAGCTCTCAACCAGTGGTTCAACCCATAATCCTGAGTACCTATCCAGAGATTCGAGGAGTGATCCTCAGCGAGGGCACTTACAAAGCCACTGTTCATCGCCATTGCGTCATCGGGATTGGGCAAATACCTGGTAAATTGTGACCTTTTTTCATCCCAGCGGTTAAGTCCATCGCCTTCAGTACCAACCCAAAGGATATCATGGCTATCCTCAAATAGAACAGAGATGCTTGAGTTTGACAGTGTCGTTGGATCTTCCGGGTCTGAAAAATATGTTTGAAATCCATCTGAATCGGGATTCAATCGATTCAATCCATTGGAGGTGCCTATCCACAAAGTTCCTGAGCGTTGTGCGCAGATGGAAAAAACGAGGTTGCTGCTCAATGTCCCTGATTTGGATTGATTACGATAGACATGCTTGAATACACTTTTACGTGGAGAGTACGTGTTTAGTCCACCATCAGCGGTTCCGAACCAGTAGAAGCCTGACTTATCCTCAAAGATACATGTAATGCTTCCATCCGTGAGACTGTAGGGATCAAATTCATTCACATCAATCCTCAAAAAATGGTGTGTGTTTAAATTATAACGAATCAGACCATCCCATGTCCCAATCCACAACAGATTATGGCGGTCTATGAACAATGAAATAATTCCATCCAGTTCCAGTGGACCAATCTCTTGCTTGGGTAAAAATATGCGTTGAAAGATCTCAGCTTTTGGATCAAATCTGAACAATTCGCCGATCTCGGTTCCCAGAAACAAGGCTCCAGTGGAATCCTGGCTGGAGGAGGTGATATAATTGTTAGCGGATTCTGAATCATCTGGGTCTATGAGAAACTGTGTATAAGACTCCGTTTGTAATTCATACCGGTATAACCCGGAAAAAGTACTTAACCAGAGAATATCAGCTGTTGGGTCGAGGATGATTGAGCAAACGCCTGCCTCCTCCACTGGGCTCGTCGTCGTTGTCCCTGATGGATAGGATTTAAAGGATTTGGTAGCGATTTGAAATTCGTATAATCCACTTTCCCCAGTACCAATCCAGAGATTCCCATCCTGTTTTAGTTTAATGATGTTAATGTCAAATGCGTTTGTGAATAAAGTTTCATCTTGAGGAATCTCATATCTTAGAATGGATCCAGTTTTAAGGTCAAATTGGTTCAGTGCTCCATTTTGCAGTCCGATCCACAAAAATCCATTTGTGCTGTCTTCGCACAGGGAGAGAATCTTGTTAGAGCTCAGACTGTTTCGATTGCTGGGATCGTGTGTATAATAGGTGAACGTGTAGCCATTAAATTTTGCGAGCCCACTCTCGGTCCCGAACCACATGTACCCGACATTACTTTGCAGAATTGTATTTATGTAGGATTGGGGGGCGCCAGATTGATAGGGGAAGTGATCAATTTTAATGGTTTCCAGTTGTCCCCATAAACCGACATGGAAAAACAGAGCGGCAAACCCGAGAAGAGATTTTATTTGCATGCGGTGGTTCGCTGCAGTCCAAGTCTCCGAGTGTCCTGAAAAGGTTGAGCATGGATTAAATTCGGATGGTTGGCCCTGAATCACCCTTAATGTCACGTCATGACCTCCTGATCATCACAACCATAAAGGTTCTCCGGGTTTGATTGAGGGCGAAGGTATTCGAAAGCACCCTGCATATCAAATCTTCTCATATTGCTCATTCTTTTATTATCGTGATAATTTGTCCTTTTTGAAGGTTTTTTCATTCATTAAATATTTTAGTGATATTCATCAAGTTTATCAAAAAGAATGAAGCTTTAAGATCATTGGGAGGGGAAACAATCCGTGATCATTTACTACGATACTAACGGCATGCTTTGGATTCACCCAGTCTATATGTACTCCACAGGCTTTCGTTTGGCTTGCTTATCCTCAAGTAAAGAAATAATATGGCGCGCGTTAAAAAGTATCCACACGCTCCGGTAGCTCAGTTGGATAGAGCAACGGATTTCTAATCCGTAGGTCACAGGTTCG
>JABMOT010000248.1 GCA_013202385.1 Fidelibacterota bacterium | reverse complement strand
GTGATCTGCTCCATGGCAACGGGCAATGCCGTTCAATCGTTCACTGTGTCAGATCAAATTTATTCTGAAGTGGCTCAGGTCGTCGGAACAACGCATTGGCTAACAATACAACATTTCATTTTCGAAGGCTTTGGGGTTTCTGTCCAACAAATTATTAACGGTCTGGCAATGGCCTTTCTCGTGGGCTTGGTAATCATTGGTGGCATCAAACGTATTGGGAGTGTGACGGGCTACCTGACGCCAATAATGGCTGCAGTCTATGTGGTATCTGCTCTTCTTATCCTGGTTGCAAACTTCGACAAATTGGGAGCGTCTTTTGGCCTGATATTCAAGATGGCCATCAATCCACCCGCCATGGCTGGCGGTGTTGGTGGTGGAATCTTGCTCGTGATGTTGCATGGGATTAAGCGTGGACTTTATTCAAACGAGGCCGGTCAGGGTAGCGCGGCAATTGCCCACTCTACAGCCAAAACGAAATATGCCGTCCGTGAAGGTGCTGTAGCAATGCTCGGTCCTTTTATCGATACAATATTAATTTGTACCCTCACAGGGCTGGTAATCATCAGCACGGGAGCCTGGCAGCATACAGAATTTTTTGTTCGAATCAGCGTAGCTGACGCAGGCCTGGCAGACAAAATAATTGCAGCTGGTGTGTTCGACGGAAGACTGTTAATGAACAGCAGCTTACTTACGTCCTTCGCCTTCAAAGAGGGTTTGAGCTGGATGATCGGCTGGGGAGATAAAATCATAACCCTATCGATCCTCTTGTTTGCGCTTTCTACGGTGATCAGCTGGTCCTTCTACGGTGATCGCGCGTCAGAATATCTTTTTGGACCAAAAGCAATTTTACCCTATCGATATGTATATGTGTTTTTTGTATTCCTGGGTGGAATTGCAGGTCTGGATGCAGTCTGGAAATTTGGAGATGCAGCATTAGGATTTATGACGCTTCCCAACCTGCTAGCGATTATCCTACTTTCAGGCAAATTGAAAGTCATGATGAATGAATACTTCGCGAAAGATCATAAATCATACAAGTAATGAAGACAGAATGATTCCTTTTCACGACCAGTTAATATCTGATGCTGGCCAAATCGCCAGGGCGGCGGGTCAGCTTATTCTCGAAATGAAGACAAAACAACGCCAGATATCGTATAAAAGTGCTCGGGATATGGTTACGGAAGTCGATAAAGCCTCTGAGGATTTTATCGTTTCAGAGATTCGCAATAGATATCCTGATCATGAAATTCTAGCGGAGGAAGGCGGTTCGTCTGTATCAAAGCCATCCTCCTATCGGTGGATTATTGACCCTCTGGATGGTACGACAAACTTTGTCCACGACTTTCCAGTATTTGCAGTGTCTATTGGGATTGAATTTGACGGTGTGCTTTATGTAGGAGTCGTTTTTGATCCAAATCGGGACGAATTGTTTAGTGCTGGACTCGGTAAAGGTGCTTTTCTGAACGCTGAGCCCATCCATGTAAGTGAGACCGTCGAATTGGGAAAATCTCTGCTTGCTACAGGATTCTCCTATTTCAATGACGACTATTTCAAGTTAAACATGGAGTTGTGGGTATCGATTTATGGCAAGACTCAGGGTTTGAGAAGAGCCGGTTCCGCTGCTATTGACCTGGCCTGGCTGGCTTGCGGACGTCTGGATGGTGTATGGGAATTCAGTCTCAAACCCTGGGATATTGCCGCAGGTGCTTTACTTGTGACAGAGGCTGGCGGTATCATCTCCGGTCCTCAAGGTGAAGCTCTGGATTTGAACAAGGGACATATCATTGCTGCCAATTCCCATATTCATCCAGAAATTATCAAGGAAATCAGTCTGTTTAAACATAGACTTTAGCTCCATCCTCTGAGCTACTCAGCATACTCAAATATTTCTTCAAGATTTTTGCCAAACAAGCGGGCAATTCTAAATGCCAAACCCAATGATGGTGTATATTTCCCAGCCTCAAGGGCAATAATCGTTTGACGCGTACAACCGACAGCATCTGCCAATTCTTGTTGCGTCATCTCATTTTTTTCAAAGCGTTGCTTGCGAATCTTGTTGAAAATGACATCAGTTCCCATGATGATCCAACCACCAGTACCCGTAGACGATGCCTATTGATCGACTAAGAAAGAGCACGAGAAAATTTGACCAGAACATAAGGTAAGGAATATCGATTGGAATGGCTCCCACATTCCAATAGTATTCGGTTAAGCCAATTGTCCAGATAACGCTCAAGATCATCAATCCTGTCAATTGAAACGCACTGGCTCGGCTGAGAACAAGTTCATCCCGCTCATCGAATAGTTTGGACCAGCGCCCTCTTTTAGAAGTTGGCAGCATCAAAATCAGGTTAAATACCAGGGTCATTGCCACAATAAAGGTGAGACCGATTCGAAAAGTATCATCCTTAAAGAAATCTGTTACAGAATGACCAGCGAACAAGTAAAGCATAAGGCAGATTCCCACAAACATCGTCAAAAGATTCCAAAGCGCTCTTCGTTGAAGTTCAGCCATGGGGTTCGTTATCTCTTCACTCCCTGGAATGGGCGACCCTCGGTGTGCCCTCACAGATCGAAGTGTCCTTACTCCAATAAAAGCGCCAACTGCACTGAGCAGGAATGCTGCTAACATGGTTATTAAAAACCAGATATTCATGATTGCCTCTCCATAAATAATATGTAATATTTATCATTCATTATGTAATTTATTTCATACATTACATAAATCAAACTTTATTTTTATGATTCGAGGATGCTAGTTATTTACGTGGGTTTTTCCAGAGAATCTCATGATTCCCATGGCTATGATTCTCATAGCGGGCCATCACAAAAAGCAAGTCAGAGAGGCGGTTTAAATACTGTATAATCACTGGCGCTACTGGTTCAGTTCTGCTTAGAGTAATCACACTTCGCTCCGCACGGCGGCATACCGTCCGAGCCAGATGTAAACTTGATGCAGCAGCGGTTCCACCTGGCAGTATGAATTCCACCAGAGGTGGCAAATTTTGATTAAGGGTGTCAATCTGTCTTTCAAGTCGAGTGATGTGTTTCGGAACTATCAAATCGTTGATCATGCCTGCAGACGCCAGTTCACCACCTGCATCAAATAGAGTATGCTGAATATTTGACAACGCTTCAGTAACTTCAGGACCCGGATTCTGGGTCAAAACAACACCTATGGCACTGTTGAGTTCGTCGATGTCGCCGTAGGCTGACACCCTTAGGGAATCCTTTGCAACCTCATCACCATTGGCTAATCGTGTATTTCCGTCGTCTCCATTACGCGTATATATTTTTGTCAATCGCATTATTTGGTTCTCACTTTCAAAACTTCTACACTGAAAAATAGCCGCGACTAATCACCTCAAGTGCAACCACAGCAGCCAATAGAATTGTAAATACAACCGTAGACCAGATGGAAAGGGAAGCTCTTAATATTCGGTTTTTAACCTCCGCTTCACCAGCAATTATCAATATTAATCGAAGCGCCCAAATCGCACCAACACTTGCCACAATGATCAGAAAGACATCCATGACCAACGCCGTTAGGCTAAGGTAGAGAAGTGGGTACAACGCAATGAAGACAGCAAGAATAATGACACTACTCGTAAACCTCGGTCTAACAGAACCCAAGCCCCTGAGTAATTTTTGATCCAAACCCCATCCTTCCTTTGATTCGATCATGACAAACAACCCGGTAAGGGCTACAAAGAGCATCAGTTTCAGCAGTCCAACCATTTTAAGTTCGGAGTGGAACATATTCTCAATCCCAAAGCCAACCATAAGTATTTCCTGACCGGCCAATAGAAAAAATAATCGCTTGGTCAAGCTGGCTGAACTTATTGATTTCCATAGAAATAAAATACTTCCTGACACGATTGCAAGGCTTTGGAAAACCCAGAGATTATTCGCCCCTGTACGAGGAAACAATGGCGAGACCAGGGTAGCTAAAAAATGTAGATAATACATAAAGCTAATACCATACAGGGCAATTAAGGGAGCTGGAATTGAGTTTTTTGGCCAGCGTCGCTGTAAATGAATGAATAGAAGCATGAGAAAAAGTAAATCGGGAGCTATCTTAATGTTCGGTTCCCACATACTTGCACTACTTGTCAAAAACCAAAGCCAGAGAACATTTCTCTCCACGGTGGAAAGGTTGTGGGATTTGTTTGAAATGCTAAATTCCAATTCCAAAAGGAGCAACCAGGCGCTTCCCATGACGCCAAATCTGGCAAAACTCTGATCTTGAAAGAGCGGATGAACAAGCAGCATAAGGAATAGTGCGGTGAGCCCAAGTATGATGGAATAGAGATGAGCCGAAATCTTGATAGTTCCTGAATAATAGGCACTTATGTGCAAGACAAACAGCATCATTCCAATACTCAGAATTAAAGCTGGATTCACTGTGAGTTGACGAAGTTGGGGAATAATTCCGCAAAGTATTATGATGATGGTGATAAAACCTAGCTGATGCTGACGGGCGACAGAAATATTTCTGCCCAATCTATTAATAATCAACCCAGATATAAGTAGCCCTAAAGTAACACTACTCGTTGTTAAATCAAATTGCCCCATCTGGGTTTAAACTAGGTTTGATCAAAGATCGAAAGGATCGTCGATCAGCTCCATAGAAACATTGTTCTTATCGTCATTGAAGGAGAGTTTGACATAATGACGATTGCTTTTGTCGAAAATATCAGCATCCTTCTCAGTGCCAAAGAGAATAATATGACCCTTGTAATGCCCATACTCCTTTTTTAACTCTTTGTGATGCGTAAAGGTAAAATTGGTATAACTCTCCCCTTCACGAATATGGATATCACCATTTTGAATCGAGAAATCGGTTAATAAGTCAGGCTTCGAAATCGTAGACATATCTTTTCCGATCCAGACACTAAGCAGCTCCATGTGGAAAGGCAGAAAGATGGAATTTTTGATCAACAGACCTTTGTCTTTAGCTTCTATCGCCTGACGAATCGTTTTGCTCATAATCATGCTCCTGCGCTTATGGATTAAAGGTTAAAAAAGATCACCCAGACAATAAAAAAGATCGGTAACAGGATGGGTATTGAATACTTGAAGATATATCCCAGAAAACTTGGAACGTCCACCCCTGCCTGTTCTGCAATATTCTTTACCATAAAATTTGGTGCGTTCCCAATATAGGTCATAGCGCCAAAAAATACTGCAGCCACTGATATTGCCGCCAGGTAAATGATCGAATTGGAATCGCCTGGTACTGGTGAAGCCGTCCCAGCTGCAAATTGCCTGACATTCTCCACCGATCCAATATCTAATCCGAATTTACCCATTGATCCCGCTAAAAAATTAAGATAGGTCGGGGCGTTATCCAAAACACCGGATAGTGCGCCTGTTCGCCAGTAAAATTTTGTGACGGTGAAATCCGCACCGTGTTCTCGGGCGAATGCAGCGATGTGCTGCAAAGCCGGAATCATGGTCGCGAATATTCCCACAAACAAATATGCGACTTCCTTGATGGGTTCAAAATTAAATTCATTCCCCCGTAATGCTGTCTTGTCCCCAGTCCGGTATGCAAAGAAAGCGACTGAGAACATAATGATCTCGCGAATCCCGAAGGGTACATGAAACATCTTTTGTAAACTCGGGAAGCCCTTAATAACAGCGGGATCCATAAAGACCGAAGCGATAACGATGGCGAGATAGATAAAATTCTTAGATCCATGAATCTCGAGCAATTTTCCGGATCTTGGAGTCAGGCTTATGTTTCCATGGCCAGCTCTATAATCAAATACGACAAATACACCAATCACTGCAAGAACGGTCACCAACCAAATATGCCAGACATGCCCTACTACCCAAAAGAAGGGGACACCCTTAAGAAATCCTAAAAAAAGTGGAGGATCACCGATTGGCGTCAGACCACCCCCTATATTGCTCACAATAAAAATAAAGAATATTATGTGAAATGGCTTAAGACGACCTTCATTCAATCGCATAAAGGGTCGAATGAGAAGCATGGATGCTCCTGTGGTCCCGATAAAATTGGAAAGCACAGCTCCACCAAGCAAAATTGCAGCATTTAATAATGGTTTCCCCACAGAATTGAATTTGATAAGGATGCCACCCGAAGCAACGAATAGTGCGGTGAGCAGTGCGATAAATGAAATATACTCTTCCAAAGTATGCAGCAGGCTCATCACCCCATGATCCATTAGAAAAGCATAATAGATAGCTACGATTGTACCCAATCCCACGGCAATTTTTGGATAATGATGTTCCCAGAGATGTGGATAGAATAAGGGTCCCGTAGCAATCATTATCAATAGAATGCCAAAGGGAGCGACCAACCACATTGGTGGCAGGGCACTATGCTGTTCAGACTGGCTCTCTCCATCCATTTCAGCCTCATGACTCACCAAATGTTCACGGGCAGGTTGCTCCGCGGCATGTTCCTTTTGTTCTGCAAAACCAGGGCTGACGATTAACAGCGCAAGCAGAAATACTTTCGCGATAACAAGTGGCTTCATTCTTAATTTCCCTTTAGTTCGAATCGATTCGACAATATGTATTTATATATCGACTCTGATTCACTATCCTTGAAGAGCTGATCCATGTTTTCCCAGAAGGAATCGAGTCTTAGTGAGAATTTTTTTTCATAGAGGAAGGCCTGTATGAGCATATCTAATTTATCAATGCGCTTGACAAGCATTGCCTCCGCTGAGTTTGCTGTTTCAAAATCTTCCCATAGTTCTTTGAAGTATTTACCCTCTTGAACATCTTTAACAATCTGATCAAAGGCATTGGCCTCAGCGACATGCTTATCCTCCAACAAGACACCGTCCAGAGGAGTTAAGTCACCTACTATAGCCTCGGCAATATCATGAATCATTGCCATATTTAGGCACCTCTCAACATTAATACCATTGGATTGTATTGCGGGTCGCAAATAGAGGATTAAGATTGACATGCCAAAACTATGACCAGCAATCGATTCAACATCAACTGCTTGGATACCTGCCTGGAGCCAACCAGTTCTGGGAATTGATTTTAGCTGATATACGTACGCTATGCTTGAGATGAGATCGCGAGTTTGTTGAAATTTTTTGTCCGTTGCCATAAGCCATGAAGTTAAAATAGCGAGGGCTAATAGCTAAACTGATTTCCAGTTTATTAGACACTTTTTCGGCCGTATGCCCAACAGATGGACATAGTTCGGCACGGATATAACCTGTTTCAAATTTTACTGGATATCGCTGCAGGACAATGACTTAAGATTTCAACACCCATTAAATAGAAATTGTTTTCCATGGCTCTGCTCCAGATGAGCGATTGGGCTTTTAGTCTGATAATGTTAGCAAAGGCGGGATTGAAATATCTCAGGGCATTTCATATTTTACATCTGGGTGTCGCACGATGAGAACCGGGCAATGTGCCTTTCGCACAACTTTTTCTGCCGTGGACCCGTAAATGGCATGACTGAGACCACTGAGACCATGGGTGGCCATAACGATTAGGTCCATCTCTTCTGTTTTGGCAAAAGCGATAATTTCTCGCCAGGGTTTTCCATGGAGATTTGACGACTCCGTTTTGATGCTTGATGGGATTTGTTCGGAAATAATTTTTGAAAGTGATTCATCAACATAACCACTCAATTGTTTTTCAATATCGGGATAGCTGTATGTTCCCCAGGCAAAATCAACGGGTGCCACAATCGGCTCTACGACGTGCACAATGTGTAAACTTGCCCCGTATCTCTGAGCCAGATCAATTGCGAATGGCAATGCATACCGTGCTGATTCTGAAAAATCTGTTGGTACAAGAATCTTGTTATACTGCATGTTGACCTCCTTTATTACCTGGAGGAAACTAAGCTAAGAGTTCCCTCCCCAATTCAAGTCCTCTTTGAAACGCCTTCAGATTTATCTCCAAAAGATGTCTCTTCTTAAAGATAAGCGGAAGAACGCGTTGAACCACTGCTGGATCAAGAAAATCTGAAAAGCCAGCCAATACCCCAAGAATGACGACATTTGAGATTCTGGTATTTCCAAGTTCATTGGCAATCTCTGTGGCTGGAATCGGAATGCTTCGCACATCTTTTCGAGTAGGTTCTATATCAATGAGAGAGCTGTCATACAGGACAGCGCCTCCTTCGATGACATCAGCTTCGAATTTTTCAAGAGAGGGTCGATTCATGGCTATCAAAATAGTGGGGTTGGTAACCAGAGGTGACCCAATGCTGTTATGAGACAGTTTAACATGACAATTTGCAGTACCCCCGCGCATCTCCGGGCCATATGATGGAATCCAACTGACTTGCAGATCTTCGTGCATTCCTATCTCACTCAGCCATACACCCAGTGATAGTACGCCCTGACCTCCAAAGCCAGCGATTTTAATTTCCTGATCAATTTCCCGGGAAATCTTCATTGAGTCTGGATCAAAATCCAATTTTTCTTTCTCCAGACCAATCAACTTTGGTACGCGTGAAGATGGTGCCAGGTTCAGACTAAGATCCAGAGGTTCGACTTGTAAGGCGATGTCCTTTAAAACGCCCAGTGGAAAATTTTTAACCAGGGTTGACTTGATCCACTCTTGTGATTGCGGGGCTGTCATTTTCCATCCCGTCGGACAGGTAGATAGGACCTCAACAAAGGAGAAGCCTTTCTGCTTGATCTGGTTCATGATGCCCTTCCTCACGGCCTTGCGGGCTGCATTGATGGAGCGGGTATCCGCCAGCATCACTCGTTCTACATAGACTGGGGATTCAAGGCTAGCAATAATTTCAGCCATCCGCATCGGGTAGCCCTCGTTTTTCAGGGTCCGTCCGTAGGGAGTCGTTGTGGTTTTCTGTCCTATTAAGGTGGTCGGCGCCATCTGACCGCCGGTCATGCCGTAAATGGCATTATTAACAAAGAAGACTGTGATTGATTCGCCTCGATTAGCAGCATGGAGAATTTCATTCCCACCAATTGCTGCCAGATCTCCGTCCCCCTGGTATGAGATTACAATGGATTCAGGCATTGCTCGCTTCACACCTGTAGCCACCGCCGGAGCGCGACCATGTGCCGCCTGGATATTACCAGCATTAAAATAATAATAGGCAAAGACACTGCAGCCTACGGGACTCACAAAGACACAGTTCTCTGAAGCACCAAAATCAGTCAGGGCCTCAGCAATTAATTTATGCAGGATACCATGACCACAACCCGGACAATAGTGGGTTTGCTCTTTATTGGTTCCGGGACGTCGTTCGTAACGGTCATAGAAGCCTTTGGACTTCCCTAGGATATTGACACTCATAGTACCCTCATCATGCGTTTGATTTCATGAACTAATTCTTTGATGGCTGGTACATTCCCACCCATGCGACCATAAAATTCCACTGGTTTTGCACCATTTACCGCGAGACGGACATCATCAACCATTTGGCCATTACTTAACTCGATCACACTGAAAGCTTTTACATGATCCATTCCCGCCAATTCCTTGATTCTTCGGGTTGGGAAAGGCATAAGGGTGATCGGTCTCAACATGCCGACTTTGACTCCCTCCTCTCGCAATTGATCAACTGCAGTATGGATCAGTCTGGATACAATGCCGTACCCGATGACAACAAAATCAGCGTCTTCCAGTCGATATTCCTCAAGTCTGACTTCGTTATTTAAAATAATTTCATATTTCCGCTGTAATTTTTGGTTGTGACGCTCCAGATCGTCGGGATCCAGCTCGATGGAGCTTACCAGATTAATCCGATCGCTGTCAATACCTCGCACAGCCCAGTTCTTTTCGGCAAACTCTGTCACTGGTTCTGGAAAATCCACTGGTTCCATCATTTGACCAATAAACCCGTCAGTCAGTACGATAGCAGGATTCCGATACTTATCTGCAAGATCGAAGGCCAACATGGTTAGATCGCACATCTCCTGAGCTGAATTCGGTGCCACCACAATATTTTTATAATTTCCGTGCCCGCCACCCTTTACGACTTGATTATAATCGCTCTGCTCAGGAGCAATGTTCCCAAGACCGGGTCCGCCGCGCATAATATCCACTACCACACATGGCAATTCAGCACCGGCCAGATATGACAACCCTTCCTGTTTCAGGCTAAATCCAGGACTTGAGCTTGCTGTCATGGCTCTAATGCCCGTCCCTGCAGCGCCATAGACCATATTTATAGCAGCGATTTCACTCTCAGCCTGGAGAAAAGTACCGCCTACAAGCGGCATGTATTGCGCCGCCGCATGGGCAATCTCGCTGGCTGGTGTGATGGGATATCCATAGTAGGCGCGACAGCCTGCCAAAATCGCTCCTTTGACCACTGCTTCATTTCCTTTTACAAATTGCTTTGCCATATGCTACTCCGAGAAACTTAAGTTACTATAATCGCTGAGAATCACTTCCTGTCCGCAGGCTTCACACTGAGCAAGCCCTTTGACTGAATCAATCACAGTAAGTCGACTGCCAACCTTTTTTACGCCACATACATATGCTTCCTGAGCATCAGCCCAATTTTTGTACACTGTTATGGCTCCTGGCTCAGGGCAGGCATAAAAGCATACACCACATCCTGTACAGCCTTCACCATCGTATTCCGCAGGACTATATCCATGCGTATTATAACTGGCTGCAAGATGAAGAACATCTACTGGACAAGCTTCTACGCAAAGTTTGCAACCTTTACATTCTTCAACATTTACGGCAACAAGTCCGCGTGCGTTGGCCATATTCACAACCTCCTATAATTCATATCGTTTTGTGCGCTTTTTCTTTCAACTTAATAGTTTGCTTTGAAATGACTCACGCTCCAGGGTTTCCCTGAAATCAGGGTGTGCAATCTCAATCAGTGCCTTTGCTCTTTGGCGCAAGGTCTTCCCATGCAATTGAGCAACACCAAACTCAGTGACGATATAATGAACATCGCCTCGACTGGTGGTTACTGCTGCCCCAGGTTTTAAATCCAGGACAATTCGCGACTGGGTGCCTTTTTTAGCTGTTGATGGCATGGCTATGATGGGAATCCCACCTTCACTTCTTGAGGCTCCCCGCATAAAATCAACTTGCCCACCAATTCCAGAAAAATTGTTTCGACCCATGGAATCAGAACACACCTGACCCGTTAAATCGATCTCAATGGAAGAATTAATAGCAACCATTTTTCTATTTTGTGCAATAATATAAGGATCATTTACATAATCTGTGGGATGAAATTCCATAAATGGATTTTCATGAATAAAATCATAAACATGCTGTGAACCCATAACGATGCTGGAGACCACTTTACCGGGATGAAGCGTTTTTTCTTCACCGTTGATAACGCCCGATTCCACCAGCTCAACCACCCCATCGCTGAACATTTCTGTATGGATCCCCAGATTGCGTTTATCCTTTAGATAAAAAAGTGTGGCATCTGGAATCGCGCCAATACCCATCTGCAGGGTTGACCCATCTTCAATTAAATCAGCAATATACTTCCCAATTTGCATATGCCTTTCGCTGAGCTCAACCTTGGGAGCTTGAAAGAGGGGTTCATCTGCTTCCACGATAAAGTTTAACTTCGAAACGTGAATGAAATTATCCCCATGGACCCGGGGCATCTGCTGATTGACCATTGCGATAACGATTTTTGCGACTTTGCAGGCAGCGATTGTGGTATCCGTACTGACGCCAAAACTGCAAAATCCATGAGCATCTGGTGGGCTTACATGAATGATGGCAACATCTACAGGAATGTTTCCATTTTTAAAGAGTCCAGGTATCTCAGAAAGAAATATGGGTGTCCAATCTGCCCTACCGGCTTTTACAGATTCTCTGACATTGCTTCCAGTAAAGAGTGAATTTAGTCTGACATGACCAGCCATCTCTGGGCTGACATACTTTGCTTCTCCCAGAGTGAGGATCTGACTGATGGTCACATCTTCAAGTTCCAGGGCTCGCTTGCTGAAGGCATCAACAAATATTTGAGGTGTAGCTGCACCTCCGTGTAAATAGACAGAATCTCGCGACTTAAGCAACCTCATGGCTTCTTCTGGTGTACCCCTTCGAGATCGATATTGATCAAACCAGGTCATCTAATTTTTATCCCAAACCTTTGGTTGAGTACGGGCTGCATGTTGCGACCCTCCAGGGTATAAAGACCCTTCTGCAATACATATGAATCCTTGATCCCCTTTTTGACACCGGCCTCGGCTACCTGGTTGAGATATTTTGAGAGCACATTGCTCAGAGCGATTGAGGTCGTACGGCTGATACCTGAAGTAATATTGGGAACACAATAGTGAATAACGCCCTCATCGATGTAAACTGGATTTGCCAGGAGTGTGGGTCTCGATGTCTCGCTGGCTCCTCCCTCATCGATGGAGAAATCAATATATACTGCCAAAGATTTCATCGTTTTAATCATATCTCGCGTAATGAGTTGAGGCGTGTTGGCGCCCCGCTTGAGGATGGCAGTCACAAGCACATCAGCAAATTTCATCGCTGACTCGATGGCAGTCTGGTTGGCGTATAGAGTGGTTACCTGATCCCCGAGAAGGTTCCTTATTTTCCTGAGTTGGTCAATATCCTTATCCAAAACATGGACTTGCGCACCCAAACCCACAAAGGCTTTTGCAGCACTCGTCCCCACAGTTCCAGCTCCGATGATGACCACCGAAGCCGGGGCTACACCAGGAACACTCCCAAGCAGTACGCCCCTACCCATAGGATCTCGGCCTAAATAGTTTCCGGCAATAATGGGCGCCATTTGTCCAGCCAGTTCACTCATGATGTCCAAAATCGGTCGAAAGCCATCCTCTG
Source organism: Fidelibacterota bacterium (assembly GCA_013202385.1). Taxonomy (GTDB): domain Bacteria; phylum Fidelibacterota; class UBA8477; order UBA8477; family JABMPR01; genus JABMPR01. The sequence goes on along the minus strand of JABMOT010000248.1, from coordinate 1,169 downwards.
CTTCCATTATTTCCATCCCGATGAGCGTGATCTTTTTTTCTGTCAGCCCCTTGAATACCTGGGGGGAACTGATACCTAGGTGTTGAAATGTAAAAACGGTTTGCCCCTCGATCATGAGAGCAAGTGAAGCTTCAGTGACGGGTAATATTTTCAGCAGCACATCTGAGCGACCGTAAATTTCCTCATGACTGAATATAATCTGAGCACCTTTATTCAGATAATCCTGGTCCGTAAAACCACTGGCATCGCCAGCACCGGATTCGACAAAAACAGTGTGACCTCTTTTTACCAGAGACTTCGCTCCGTTCGGTGTAAGACACACTCGTTTTTCATTTAATCGGCTTTCATGAAGTATTCCAAAATTCATTGCCAGCTCCCAGTATTATCCTTTTTAACCATTTATATACTAGGAACAAACAGCGTGCCAAGAGCCTCAAGTTTGTAAAACCGACAATATGAATGCGCTCCCCAGCAAATGTGCTATTATAGAAAGGAGTCCAAATCGACGTTTTTAATGTTAAGTTCTGAATTATTTTAAATCATGAATACTCCCATATTAAAATTAAAGCAAAGACCTGGCTTCAGGGACATGATGCAACACCGTGTTCATGAGATCCTTTTGATTTCAAGCCTCTATGATGCATTCAAACTCGAGGAGGACGGTCGCCTGGGTGAAATGATTTTCACAGAATATCAGGACATGAATCTAAGCAGCGCTCCTCGAATTACCCGGGTGTCTACTGGCGATCACGCCTTAAGAAAATTAAGGATGCGTCATTATGACCTGGTGATTACCATGGCTCGAATATCTGATATGGATCCGTTTGAGCTGGGTCGCAAAATCAAAAAGAAATATGCCTCAATTTCGGTAATCATGCTAGCGTCTAACCGGCGTGAATACGATTGGGCTATTCAGCGCGTTGACAATATACAGGGCATCGATAAGACATTCATCTGGCACGGTGATTCAAACATATTCACCACAATTGTGAAATACATCGAAGACAGCAAGAATGCACCCAGGGATATTCTCAGGGGTGGTGCGAGAGCAATTATTGTCGTAGAAGATTCGCCAAAATTTTACTCTATTTTTCTCCCTATGCTCTACAATGTTATTATCAACACAACTCAAAAATTAATGAAGAATGAGTACACCGATGAGCTAAGAC
>JABMOT010000247.1 GCA_013202385.1 Fidelibacterota bacterium | reverse complement strand
TGGATGGTGAGCATTCATCTTGCAACGCAAAGTAAACGCCGTGCTGCCCATCCAAAAGGAATCAATTAAGAAAAAAGAATATTCTGAGGTCGAAATTGGAATCAATGGTTTTCAAGCTACATTCGGGCATGAACGCCCCCAAAAAGCCTCTGGCACTCTATATTCACATTCCATTCTGCAAGGCGAAATGCACCTATTGTGATTTTTATTCAATAATCGGCAGGGAGGACTCAATACCAGATTACATGACGAGTATTTTGGCTGAAATTGCTCACACATCCAGTTCACTGGATTTATCCCAGCATTTTATCGATACAATCTTTTTTGGGGGTGGGACGCCAAATCTACTCGCCCCAAATCAGCTTGAAAAATTATTAAAGACTTTACTTAATCTTACATCCAACGGTGTGAATATGGAAATTGGGATGGAGCTTAACCCCGGCGAAGCGAGTCTGGAAAATTTGATTGCATACCGGGATGCCGGGATCAATAGAATCAGCATCGGCATGCAAAGTTTTCAGCCCCATTTATTAAAGTTCATGAGTCGGATACATTCAGCGGAGAAAAGTATCTCGACCTTTGAGGATGTGCGCAAAGCAGGCTTCAAGAATGTGAGCGGAGACCTCATATTTGCAGTTCCAGGCCAGACGAGACACCAGTGGATAAGTGATCTGCAGCGACTCATTGATCTTCAACCTGAACACATTTCAACCTATTCCTTAACCGTTGAAGAAGGAACCGCCTTACATCGCTGGGTCGAGGCCGGGCATGTCGAAATGCTTGAGGAAACTGTGGATACGGGGATGTATGCCTGGGGTCGAGAATTTCTGGAAGCGGCGGGATATCCCAATTATGAAATTTCTAATCATGCCAGACCCGGATATGAGTGTCGGCACAATTTGAATTATTGGACGGGGGTTGAGTATCTGGGATTTGGTCCAGCAGCACACTCTTATTTTCAGAAGCGCAGGCACTGGAACATAAAAAATCTGGACCGCTATATTGCGCTGGTGAAACAAACCGGTCTAGGGGAAGATAATTTTGAAGCTATTGATAAAAATATGGCCAGAAATGAGTTGATTCTCACACGTCTGCGACTTGCCCGAGGTCTTGATCTGTCAGAATATTCCAATCAATTCGGTGAGAATCTCCTGACGACCAAACAGGAAATATTTAAAAAATGGACAGGCAAAATCAGCGTTGAGGGGGGGCATTTGAGAGTAACACCCGCCGGCTGGGCACTGACCGATGAGATTAGCTCTGATCTCATGTCGCTGTAAACTGCTTTTTTAATCCAGGCTTATGGTAATGGATTGCTCATTGTGAACCAAGACAGCACCGGGGTGAGAGCCCTTTGGTTTGCTGAGATGCTTTCGCTGGCAATACTGAACTACTACAATTCCAGAATGTTTTGCTTTTGAGTTCCGAGCCGCATATTCCGCAGCAGCAATAATGTCAATTCTCTGAGGGGTTTGTGAACCTGTCCTTAGTACAACATGAGTTCCGCGAACTTGCCTGGCATGAAACCACCAATCATTTTTGTTGGCTATTTTAAATGTAAGGGTGTCGTTATCTGAAGAACTCCGTCCAACCAGGATATCATATCCGCTGGGGGACAGGTATTTTTTATAGGGCCGACGTTCACTTTGATGCTGACCCTTTGAATCGAGAGCTTCGCCATGGCTTTGAAGAAACACTTGCAATACACTTAAATCTGCTTCATGGAGCGCAGTCTCCAGTGAATTAATATCAGCCCTGATCTGGAGTAAAAATTCCTGCAGCAACTCAAGTTTTCCTCGGAATTTCCGAATTTTCTTGGCAGTAGCTTCAATTGATTGGATCAGGTTATTACCGGACTCCAGCTTCAATGCCATGGGCTCACCAGTGGGGGAAAGCTCTAGGGGTAATATTATTTCATTGCTAAGCGTAGGTAAGCGCATGGCCTGAGCTATCTGATATCCCTCCAGGATGACCTTCAAGTCGGGCCATTGATTGGCTTCAGCAAGTTCTTGCTCAACTTTTGAGAGCTTTTTCTTCCATCGTTTCAGGACAGTTTTACCGATTTTCTCTAGCGAAACACTGGTTGCCAGTTTTGGTTTCTGGCGCTGCTTCAACAAGGCTATTGTCAATTCGCTAATGTTTAAAGAGCTTCGTCCCTCTATTCGTCCCTCTATTCGTCCCTCTATTCGTCCCTCTATTCGTCCCTCTATTCGTCCAAACTGCAGTTCTGCTCCAGCCTCACTGAGAGATAGACCCTGGTTTGCTGCAAGCAGTTCTGCCTTTGAAACATTTCTCCCGGGGATCGACTCTGGGATCGAATCTTCGGCATCAAGCCAATCTCCGCCTATTCCAAGTGATTGCTCCTGCTTCAGAAAGCTTTCAATGGGTATCCCTGCTTTGAATAAATAGACATTTAATGATTCAGGAAAAAATCCAAACACAATTGAATACTCGGACTCAAAATCCACTCTAAGCAGACGATCATTACGTAGTACGCGAACACAGGTGACGGATATTTCTTCAGGTATATTCCTTAAAACCTGAACTCGTTTTTTGGGGAGTGATGGTTCAGGCGCAAGTGTCAGCCAAGCTTGGTTTCCCTTTTTTTCCCAGCTTAAGCGAAGGGTTTGATTCCCCTTAACCAGGTGGATATCTAGCCTTCCCTTTCTGAATGTGTATGCCTGGGTAACTCGGGTACCGGCGATGTGACTATCCAAGTGTTGCATCCAGAGCCAAAGGGCGGGCCAGGAACTAATAAAATTCAATGCGTCCATGCTGCAACATAAATATATTCTTGCTCTTTATGGAATTAAAATAGAGCAGCACTATTTTAACAATAGCATATGCTCCAACATTTTTTCAGGCAAATGCATGTCGCATGTAATGAAATCCTGAATAACTTGCTCCTGAATTAATGACAATTGCGGGGCATAGATATCTGAGAGAACATGGTGATGGATCATAAATATATTTTTACATCAAGCAACACATCCTCCATATTGAACAATCTCAATACAGCCATATTTCGAACCACTTTAGGCGAAAAAGGTAAATTTATAGATGTAAACCCAGCCTTTCTGAAGATGTTTGGATATGACAACAAAGCTGATCTCGGGTCCTTAGCGGTCGTCGATATTTATGCAAGTGCTGCTGATCGTGATAAAATGCGTGAGGAACTCCGTTCCAAAGGTTTTCTGCGAGACAGAGAAATTCTGCTCAAAAGAAAGAACAACGATGTATTTACGGGGAGGGTTTCCTCCGTTCTGGTTAAAGATGAGGCCGGTGAGGGGCTTTACATCGATGGTGTTGTAGATGACATAAGTGATCAAAAAAATCAAGCTGATGCGTTGATAGCGGCTGAGACAGAGTCGCGACGCCTGACTGATGCGGCTGCAGAGGCTGCCCTGAGTCATTTACAGGATCAGCAAAGTGAATTGCTTAAGGAACGAAATGTTTTTTTCAGTGGACCAGTCGTCCTCATTCAATGGCCACTGGACGAAACAAAATCTCTCATACACATCACCGAGAACGTTAAGGAACTATTAGGATATCCTGCCTCTGATTTTTTGACCGGAAAAATCCATTATCCTGATCTGGTCCATGAAGAGGATCGCGTAGAGTTACAAGCACATATACGCAAGGTTTTGAGGGAAGGTGCAGCTGTCATGTTTATCCATCCCTATAGATTGAGGAAGAAGGATGGCGATTATATCTGGGTTCAAGATTATGGACAAGTCCAGAAAAATGAGACAGGTGAAGCGCATGGAATTCTGGGATATATATATGATGTCACGGAAGTTAAGGAATCTCAGAAGAGGATAGCAGATAGCGAATATCGATACCGAAGTTTGGTTGAGAATTCACCCACTGGAATCTTGCGGATTGATCGCGACGGAAATATTGTCGAAGTGAATAAAAAGATGCTCGAACTTTTAGGCTCACCTTCGAAAGAAGCAACCCAGACTTTTAATATGTTCACCTTCCCTCCTTTGATGGCTGCGGGTATTTCTGGTAAATTTCATGAGGCCATTGACGAGAAGAAGACCACTAATTTCGCCAGCGAATACAAAAGTAGTTGGGGAAAGACCGTCTATTTCCAGGTTGTTATCACCCCTGTCATCGATAGTGGGGGTGCGTTGATTGGAGCGCAGGCAAACATGGAGGATGTAAGCCCCACAAGACTGGCCGAGACCGAAAAAATAGAGCTTGAGCGCACCCATCTCGAAGAACGAAATATATTTATGGCGGGTCCCATCATGATCGTAAAATGGGCCGTTTCTGCTGAGGAACCCATCACGCAAATCAGTGATAATGTCGAGAGCATTCTTGGATACACTACAGATGCGTTTCTAACCGGGGATATTTTATACTCCAAAATTATTCACCCTGAAGATGTCAAACGGGCAAGGGATTCTGCTAAAAAAGCCATAAGTATGGGTCTCGATTTATTTGATAGCGCGCCATATCGCATAAGGCATAAACAGGGTCATTACCTGTGGGTAAATGATCATAGTACCGTGAATCGCGACCAGAATGGGGTCGCAAAGTCCATAACAGGCATCGTCTGGGACATCTCCAATATGATTAAAGCCGAAGAGGCTCTTAAACTGACAGAGCAGACCTATCAGGAACTGTTCAATGCCATCACCGAGGCCATATTTATTCATGACCCCGATACTTTTGAAATCCTTGATGTGAACGAGACCGCTCTTCATATGTACGGGTATTCACGAGATGAGATCATCGGGATAAACTTGGAGTTGCTCAGTCAACATCCTATAGACCCATCTGCGCTTAGAGCACTAATGGAACTGATCAAAAAAGAGGGTTCACATACAGCAGAGATAGAAGCAAAACGCAATGATGGTAGTCGCTTTTGGGTTGAAGTGAAATTCCGCTATGCAAGCATTCATGGTGAAAAACGGATTCTGGCAAATGTCCGCGATATTTCTTCTCGGAAACAATATCTCAGAGATCTGGAGAAGTCTGCTCAAGAGCAGGAACTGCTCTTACGAGAAGTGCATCATCGGGTTAAGAATAATATGCAGGTGATCATCAGTTTGCTGAATTTGCAGGCTGAATACACGCAGGATTCAAATTTGTTTGAAATATTTCGAGAGATGCAGAATCGAATTCGCTCCATGGCTCTAATCCATGAGAAACTCTTTCGTTCAAAAAGTATGTCCTCCGTAGATTTTGCCAATTACATCAACTCACTTACGTTTGAGCTTATCAATTTCTATGCTATTGACCCGAAGCGAATTCGGATTCACCAAAAAATTGATGAAATGAAACTGAATATTACTAAAGCAATTCCCTGTGGCCTCATCGTCAATGAGCTGATCACAAATGCATTGAAATATGCATTCCCAGAAAAAAGGGAAGGAGATATATGGTTATCAGTAAGGACTCTTGAACGCAACTCAGCCGAGATCGAAATTAAAGACAATGGTATTGGACTTGACCCACTTCCTGATTTTTCAACAACGCGTACCATGGGCTTAAGAATTGTCCGGATATTAACAGAACAGTTGGGGGGGCATTTAGAAATTAGTGGCGATCAAGGCGCATCTTTCACGCTAAGATTTAATTTGGAGGATGATCAGATCTGATTGCTGAGTTGACCCATGAAGATTCTGCTTTTCGCTGATAGCCACCTTGGCTTTAATTATCCCATCCGTCCACGCATTGAGAGGCGTAGGAGAGGAGCGGATTTCTTTCAAAATTACCAACACATTTTGGATGTCGCCATCACTGAAAAGGTGGATGTACTGGTCCATGGTGGAGATGTATTTTTTAGATCGAAGATCCCGCCACTGGTCATCGAGAAAGCTTATGAACCATTGCTGAAAGTATTGGACAACGGCATAGATATATTCCTGGTGCCGGGAAATCATGAACGCTCCAGATTACCACAGACACCTCTCTTTCATCATCCAAGATTACATCTGTTTGACAGACCGAGGACCTTCATTATCCGGCGTAATACTTCAGAAGTAGCCTTTGGTGGCATCCCAAATATCCGTACCAATGTTGCCGATAGCATTGGCCGCGCTATTGCTGCAAGTGGTCTCATCGAAACTACAGCTCAGATGAAGGTGCTCTGTCTACATCAATCGATTGAGAATGCAGTTGTGGGAGTCCAAAACTATAAATTTCGCAGAGGACCCGATGTGATTGGACTGAATCAATTTCCACGCGGAATGGATCTCATTGTAAGTGGACATATCCATCGGCAACAGATTTTAAAAAGTAGTTATGGGACTCCGATTATTTATCCCGGTTCCATCGAAAGAACCTCATTTGCTGAGCGACTCGAGGAAAAAGGTTACTATGTCATTACCCTTTCTGAAGCAGGAATAACTCGTGAATTCCGTCCATTGCAATGTAGACCTATGTTTGAATGGTCCCTGCCAGTCAATTTGATTGATGAGTCCAGCCTACTGCAGGAAATGGAGTCAAAAAGGGGGTTTCTACCTGAAGATGCAATACTTCGAATTCGGTGTGCTTCGCCAGCTCAGTTAAGTGTATTGAAAATTGAAAAAGTAAGAAGGCTTTTTCCTGCGAGTATAAATGTTGAAATCGCGCCACCTTCCCGAATTGCAGCATATCATCCAGTGGGGTACGCCTAGTTAATGGAAATTTCAGCGCAACTCCTGGATGATCACAACCTTTTGCCAAAGACCTCAGGAGTCTATCTCTTCCTGGACCAGCGTGGTTATCCGCTGTACATTGGAAAATCTGTAAATCTAAAAAATCGGGTAGCCTCTTATTTGCGTAACACTGGTTCCATTCAAGATGAGCGCATCCAGCGCATGGTGCATGAGGCTAAATCACTCAGACACATTGTAACCGAGACAGAGCTGCTTGCGCTCCTCCTTGAAGATGCACTCATCAAAAAATATCTCCCAGTCTATAATATTAAGCAGAAACAATTTCGCGATTATCGTTATGTCCACCTTAGCAACGATAGATTCCCCAGGATGGTGACCATCAAAGAGCCTTTTGGAATTCGTTCTACCATTTACGGTCCTTTTCGGGACAAATATTTTATCGAAAGACTGCAACAGGTTTTTGCTCGATATTTAGGATTCAGAACCTGTGTAGAAGCAGACCCCCATATCAGCTGCATAGAGCTGGATATTGGCCAGTGTTTGGGTCCCTGCGTGCTCCCGGGGGTTCACAAATCTTATGCTGAAATCAGTTCCGGAGTTGCTCAATTTCTGGAAGGTCGGGATCCAGGGGTGATCAATAGAATCGAAAGCGAGATAAAGGCATGCATCACCGAATTGCGCTTCGAGCACGCGCAGCGTTTACGGGATGATCTGATATTTTGTGATGCATTTTTTAATCGACAACGCTTCAATCATCGATTTCGGATTGAGTTTTTGAAGATAAAGGTGAGGGGAACCGGAGTACCAAAATATTTATTTAAAAATGGCGCTCTTCAAGAAGTTCTACTCAAAGACGGTCGTATTTGCACGGTGGGAGAGCAATTAGACTTATTCGATCTCTCGGTAGTAAAAGAAGATGATCCTCGTTTTCTGCTGGATCGGGCAAATCTGGTGTATAATTGGTTGACCAAGAATCATGAGCAGGTGGAGTATGAATTTCAGAATCAGGAGTGAGGTGGTTTGTCTGTCGCGGGGATAGCAAGGTAGGGCCAAAATAAATTATCCAGCTCTTTTGATGAGCCGTCGATGGTCATGGGTATCATTTTCGCAAAGGAATCCAGTATTACGACGGCATTTAGACTGGCATCCTGCTCGGTTGCCGCCTGTAGTCGCCTCACTATACTTATGTTTATTTGATCAATTCTAGCATAGATCTGGGACAGACCTTCGAGGGTCCAATCAGGTTCCAGGCCATTTTTTGCGCGGGTATATTGGGCCAACAGATACATTGACATCGCACGATAAATAGATTCGTTGATACTTGCAAATGGCAAGTGAGTCCTCACCATGGGGCGCAAAAAGTCCAGTGATGGGCAACCGCTGGTCACCATGATGATGCCCAGAATTGAACTGAGACCGCTCTGGATTGATACTTGCTGCTTTGAGTAGGTTCGTTCTTCAGTCTGGATACATATATCCACCAAATTATATGAGATATGACTGCTGAATGTTGTTACAATATCTTGCAGATTTACAGCGACAGGACAGCGTCGGATACCACTTTCTGCCAACATACAGCCCTCGCACATGTGATAGCTGAGTTCTGTCCATTCAGGGTGCATTGACGAATCGAGTGCCTGATACGTCAAAGTTACAGGGTCCAGCGCTACCTCAAATTCAAAGGTTTGTGCATCAGGCATCTCAAAAGTGTATTTGAAGAATATCTGTGGGGGTATTTCAGCAGTCATAAAACAAGATAAAATTTGCGTGAAACAAACCAATGTAATTCGATTCAGGAGACAGCAACTGTGATACAACAACGAGATTGTACTCAAGCTGGAAGATTTTAAGTGTATCAGGATAGGTTTGAACTATTTTAAAAAGCCTAATTATGAATGGGAAAGCAGAGAATTATGAATGAACCCGGAATAGAGAGAAAGCGCCGAAAAAGTAAGCGCCACGATAAATCGGTCATCCGTGAATTCAGGGTTGAGATTTTGATTGGGATTCTTTTTCTCTTTGGTGTTTTCCTCCTGTTTGAACAAATGGAAATTAAAACCATTGTATTCAAGGGAATCGTATAATTTTTCCAGGCGATTACCCAGGGATTTAGTAACTTTCTGGGCAGCTTGCTTGAGACTTCCGATCTTTTTGAAACCTCTGATATCGTTGGCTCCATACTCATTCTTTTAGCATTTGTATTACTATCAGTCAGGGTTAGACAAAAAGCTATCGTACGTTTTTACGAACTTGCAGAATGTCCAGAATGTGGTGGTGATCTTGTCCACGTGCACCGTAACCAGCTTCAAAAAATCGCCGGTTTTGTTTTTCGCCTCAAAATTCGTCGATACCAGTGCAAGCAATGCGATTTTGACGGTCTCCGAATGCGAGCCATGAAATCCAGATAATTCAGACGAGGTCGGGGCTTTGCCTGAACACGACCTCTACCACCATTCGGTGTAAATCGAAATGCTGACAATATTTAATCAATATCGGAAGATACCCAACTCCATCTTATTTATGGTAGCCGCTGCTTTTCTCATTCACCTGATCAATGGAGCTTATGTTCTTATTCTCAATATTTATTTACGAAAAAAGGGCTATGCTGATGAGCAGATAGCCCAATTCGTTTCCTTTCGTTTTCTTGGTATTCTATTGTTTGCTTTTCCGCTGGGAATCTACATCAAGGGAAAAGCTCTGAGACCCTTCTTCATGGCAAGCAGTATTCTAGTCCCTTTGTGTAGTCTTTTCCTGTTGCTGTCTATCCAGTCTGGGAATGAAACCAATATTACCCTCGGTTTTATATTGTGGGGACTCTCCTTTATGATCTTGAGTGTATGTGGATTGCCCTATATCATGCGGGCAGCACCAGAAGAAGTTGTTTCTGAAGCCATTTCGCTAAATTTTTCTATGTGGTCGTTGGCAGCTATCGTATCAGGGAGCATGATCAATTTACTCTCCAGGATGAAAGAAATTCGAATTATGAACCATCTGTTCATACTGGATGAATTTCATATTATGCTATTTATTATCGGTCTAAGTTCCTTTTCCATCATTCTTGTTTTACTCATGAAGGAGGCTAAACCCCGATCGGCATCCAGTCATTTTTTAAACAATTTCAAGGCTTTGCGCTCAGATTATGATTGGAAACTTATCGGCCGCGTTCTGATTCCCAATATGTTAATTGCCGTAGGAGCCGGGCTCACGATTCCTTTTGTTAATCTGTTCTTTAATAGCGTATTCAAGCTTGATTCAGAGCAGTTTAGCCTAATCGGGGCCATCACTGCGGGTTTCGTTTTCCTTTCAACTCTGTTTATTCCCATAATTCGACGCAGATTCGGCTTCAAAGTAGCTATCCTCATTCCTCAGAGCCTGGCTATTTTCTTCCTTGTGATTTTGGCCTTCACTCAGATAGCATCAGTTTATTCTTGGGCGTTTTATTTGGCAGTGGCAGCTTTCATGCTAAGACAACCACTAATGAACATGGCTGGTCCTGTAACCAGCGAGCTGGGGATGAAGTATGTGGGAGCTCGAAATCAGGAGTTAATATCAGCAATGAGCTCAAGTATCTGGAGCGCTTCCTGGTTCATTAGTGCAAAGGTATTTCAAGAACTCAGGCGACTGGATTTGGAATATTTTCAAATCTTCTTTATCACTGCTGCCCTCTATTCAGTTGGGGTGGTATTCTATTATCTATTAATTAACGATTATTTACGACAAAAGCCTGAATCAGGCGATTCACCTTTGCCCCTGGAGTTACCGCTTCGTGGCATGGAAAGGGGATAGGGAGACATAGTGGATGCATTAACATCAAAACAAAAAAAATATTTGAAATCGAAGGCACATCAACTCAAAGCGCTTATTCAGATTGGAAAAGAGGGCGTCAGTGAGCGAAGCATTCAAAGTATTGACACGGCCCTAACTCATCATGAGATAGTGAAAATAAAATTCATCGCCTTCAAAGAGGATAAGCATCAATATCTTGAGGCCATACTCGCAGGCAGTAAATCCCAATTTGTGAGCATGATCGGTCATGTACTGACTTTATATCGGGAAAATGAAGAAATAGAGAAGCGCGAATACAAGTTACCTGTATAAAGCTCGACCATGATTAACCTCCATAATATCACCAAAACCTTTCCTGACAAGACCCTATTCAAGGCTTTGGATCTGGTCATAAAGAAAGGATCTCGAGTTGGTTTGGTTGGAGCAAATGGGTCTGGAAAGACGACCCTGCTAAGGATGATTGTAGGGGATGAGGAAACAGATGAGGGGCTGATACAAGTTGATCGGAAAATTTCAATCGGATACTTGCCTCAGGAAATCATGTCTACATCCCATGAAACTATTCTTCACGAAGTTCTGAATGAAATTCCCGAGATAGGGGAGTTAGAGACTAAACTTGAAGACCTGTCCCATCAAGTCTCAACAGATCCAGACAATAAGACACTTTTGGCCAGACTTGGACGCACTCAAGCAGAATTCGAAAGACTCAACGGATGGAGTATTGAATCGGAGGCAAAAAAAGTGCTTGGAGGATTAGGGTTTAGTCAAGCCCAAATGAACACACCTCTGGAGCAATTTAGTGGCGGCTGGCGCATGCGCGTTGCACTGGCAAAATTGCTATTCAGGAAACCTGATATCTTACTCCTGGATGAACCGACAAATCACCTCGATTTAGGCTCATTGATCTGGCTGGAGACCTTTCTAAAAGAATGGGCAGGAGCTCTGGTTCTGATTAGTCATGACAGAACCTTTCTTGATAAAACCATTAATCAGATTTTTGAAATTGATCACATGCGGATTCAAATTTACGCTGGCAACTATAGTGCATTTTTAGTCGAAAAGAAAATGCGCAATGATCAACAACTTGCAGCTTATAAAAATCAGCAAAAAATGATCGCTGAGATTGAACAATTTATAGAACGATTCCGATATAAAGACAGTAAGGCAACCCAGGTTCAGAGCCGGGTCAAATCTTTGGAAAAACTTGAACGCGTTTTGCCGCCTGATGTCGAACAGAAGCGTATTTCAGTACGTATCCCGCAACCTGAGAGGTCATCTAGAATTATTGCTGAATTTCGTGGGGCAGGCAAATCCTATGGAACTCTGGAAGTATTTAGGACTCTGACTCTCAGCCTGGAGCGCAGTCAGAAAATCGGACTGGTAGGTCCAAATGGGGCTGGAAAATCAACATTACTAAAAATGTTGGCCGGAGTTGAACCCCTCTCTACTGGGAAGCTGGTTTGGGGGGAGGGTGTCGAGCGCGCCTATTTTGCACAGCACCAATTTGAAGCGCTTCCTCTTGAGAGTAGCATTTATGATCTGATCTCGAACGAGAATCCCAAATGGCAAACCACCCAAGTTAGAAACTATCTGGGCAGTTTTTTATTTTCAGGGGATACTGTTGAGAAACCTATAAAGGTCTTAAGCGGTGGGGAAATTTCACGTTTGGCACTTGCCAAGATGCTTTCAACTCCATCCCATTTGATTCTGCTTGATGAACCGACCAATCATCTGGATATGCGCTCCAGAGATGTTGTTCAGGAAGCAATCGGGAGTTTTACTGGCAGCATGGTTTGCATTTCTCATGATCGTCACTTCCTGAATGCGGTGACAAATATGATCATTGAAGTCGACCAAGGAAAAATTCAAATATTTCCTGGAAATTATGAATACTATCTCTGGAAGAAGTCTCAGACCCAGGAGCTTGAAACAGCAGCAGATAAAGTGGATCCAGACAGTCGTCAGACCCCTAAATCGGGGAATGACTATAACGAGCGTAAAAAACGTTCCAATCGGCTGAAGAAGCTCCAAAAACTTATTGAGAATTGCGACAGAGCGATACTGACCCAGAATGCCATTCTTAATGATCCAAATCTGGCTTCAGATTATGACAGGATTCAGAAAGCCATTACGGAGAAGGAAGTGCTTGAGGACCAGTATCTGGAGTTTTTAGAAGAGTTGGATGCTCTCGGTGAAGAAGATTAAAAAAAAGGCGAGGAAAAATCCTCGCCTCTCTTTTTAATCTGGAAAATGACTTAGATAACTTTGTGAACCAGAATTCCGATCATAACAATGAGGGCAACAAAGATCAGTGCTACTGACCAATTCCCCTTTTTAATCTCTTCCCATTCATCAATATCAGATGAAAACCAATCAAAAACTTTCAGAGCGATTGCAACACCGACTGAAAATCCCAGGGAAGCCACAACAGCCCAACCCAAACCCTCAGCATACCTCTCCCAGATTGATACTTCGAATGGGCTTCCAGCGAAGACGGAAGATGCCATGAGCAAAATTGACCCAAAAAACAGCATTGATTTCTTGAACATTCTATTCTCCTTTTTCATATTCATGCAGTTAGCTTCATTATTCCATCCGTAGACAGTCTCGCGTGAAGATATCAACAGTCATACGGTTATTGTACAAATTTTCACAACATTTGCCCTCGGCGCGCATCAGCATGTCCTCACGGTTACTGAATTCGACATTTGCAACCACTAGAACATAATCAATGTGGGATTTAGCGTGTTGAGAGACGGCCCCACCGACCAAAAAAGCCTGTAAAAGATCATCTGAAAGTGTGGTTGTACGGCTCATCAGCTGGATAACCAAGACTCGACCCCAGGCTTGATCCACTTTCAATTCTATGGCAGAACGCGCCATATTTATCCCACGCTGACGATACACATCTTGAGCGTATGAAACCAGTTCTGCATTTTCACTAGCTGCAGGCTGGTCCGCCAGAAGCGCGCCTAGCAAACAAAAAAGGCAGCCAAATCGAGCTAATCCTGATAAATGTTTATTAAGCTTCAAACGACAACTCAAGTTCAGGCAATTTTAAGTCATGCCGCTGGGATATCAATATATATTTCAAGTATGAGAACTGCTTTTTAAGTATCGAAACCAGTGATATGATCGTAATCGGGACGGGTAAATTCCTGCTCAAACGAGTTGATTGCAGACTTCATGGTGCTCACCAGATCATCGCGTGTGCATTTGACTGCAAGTTTAATCGCATTATCGATAGCTCGTGGGGTTGAACGCCCGTGACATTTTAACACCAGCTTCTCGAGCCCCAGAATAGGTGCCCCACCATATTCTTGGTAATCACTAATTTTTTTCACTTGTCGAATCCCACCTGAAAGCATCATCATTCCCAGCTTCCAGATCAGCTTCTTCCGAAATGCCAGACGACCAAGACCCATGGCAGCTTCAGCAACACCCTCCATGGTTTTGACAGCAATATTACCGCAAAATCCTTCGGTGACCACCACATCCACGATGCCTTTCATTAGATCACTGCCCTCAATGTTTCCATAAAAATTTATTTGAGGGAGAGACTCTAATATGCGATTCACTTCAATGTATTTTGGACCACCCTTATTATTCTCGCTGCCCATGTTCAACAGACCAACCAGCGGTCTTTCCAGACCCGTGACCTTTTGGGCGTAAGCATTTCCCATAAGGGCAAAATGAATCATGTGGTCACGATCAACTATTATGTTTGCACCCACATCCAGAATGAGAGAGAAAATATCTTTACGCTCCAGAGCATTGCTGGTAGGGTAGACTGCAGCCAGAGCCGTGCGATGCACTCCTCTGATGCGGGGAATCGTCTGAGCACTTGCGAGAATCAAAGCGCCAGTATTTCCAGCAGATATCAGGGCTTCGGCCAGACCCTGCGATACTAATTCTGCCGCCTTAATCATGGATGAATCAGGATACTTGTCAAATATTTCCTTCGGCTTAGCATCCATGGGAATGGCCTGTGGAGCATGAATTATTTCGATGTATTTTCTAACTTTGGGGAAATGTGCGAGTTCAGTCTCAAGGATTGCTTCATCGCCTGTCAGGAGAATTTGAAGATCACCTGCTGCGCAGGCACGACAGACTCCTTCTACAATGGCCTTTGGGGCTTTATCACCACCCATGCCGTCCACGGCAAGACTATATGTTCGCACTGGAATCTTATTCCCAACTTCGGATCAATTCCATAATGAGCCGGACACCAGCACCAGTAGGGCCTTCTGGCTGATAGGATCGTCCTTTTTTTAACCAACCAGATCCGGCAATATCAATGTGGCACCAAGGTGTTCCTTCTTTTACAAATTCTCGCAGAAATGCTGCCGCAGCAATAGTTCCAGCTTCACGGGCGGCTCCAGTGTTTTTTACATCAGCAATTTTGGATTTGATATCTTCTGCATATTCATCATCGAGAGGCATTTGCCAGACACGATCCTGAGTTTTTTGGCCAATTTCTATTAGCTGGTCAGCAAATACTTGATCATTGGTCAACAGACCACTGTATCTGTGTCCAAGGGCGACAACGACTGCACCAGTAAGTGTGGCAAAATCCACCAAGCCGTCCAGTTTATATTTATCAGTAATGTATGCCAAGCCGTCGGCCAGGATCAGTCGACCCTCAGCATCAGTATTTAGAATTTCGATGGTCTTCCCATTATACGCTGTGAGGATGTCACCAGGTTTATAGGCTTCACCACCATTCATATTTTCAGTGGAAGGTATCACCGCAATGATATTCAGTTTTGGTTTTATTTCAGCGACAATAGACATGATACCCAGGACGGCAGCGCCACCCAGCATATCAAATTTCATTTCGTCCATTCCTGCTGCTGGTTTAATGGAAATACCACCTGAATCAAAGGTCAGCCCTTTGCCGACGAGGCCGAGGGTCTTAGCTTTTGGACCACCACCCAGATATTCCATGACGATAAATTTTGGTGGGACGTCCGAACCCTGAGCGACCCCCTGGATTCCGCCGAAGCCCATTTTTTCAAAATCTTCACGTTCGTAAACTTTTATTTTCATTCCACCGAGTTTGGCAATGGCTTCTGCCGTGTCAGCCAGATAGCTCGGTGTGGCAATGTTTGATGGGTGATTCCCCAGATCACGAGTGACCACAACACCTGCGGCAATCTGCATGCCATAGTCCAGGGCCTTCGAGATAGCTGAGTCAGTGATTACCACAGCGCTGCCAATACCAGGATAATCATCCGAAGGCTTTTTATAATTCAGAAATCGATAACTTCCCAGGACCAGCCCCTCAGCTAAAGCTTGAGCATCTGCCGCAGCTAAATTTGATTCTCCCATGAATTCGATTGCAAATGAGGTGAGCTTCAAATCAAGAATTTTTTTTGCAGCCGTGGCAGCTACCTGCCGTAAAAAATCTGCAGTGAAGTTTTTTGAATCACCCAGTCCAACAGCGATATACCGTTTCGATGTTTCACAATCGGGCATATAATGAACCAGGGTTTGATTCAATTTGGCTTCAAATTCGCCGCTATCCATGGCTAAGGTTATTTGTTTACATAGGTTGGGATGTGCAGATTTGAATTTAGCTGAAATGCCAGTATCGGAAAAAATCCCAAAAATATAGGCATCCTGCGCTTTTGGCAGGTCCTTTAATTTTATTGCGCTCAGGTTAAAAAGTGACATGGGATAATGTTCCTTATGTAAAATATTTCATTTCAGAAAGAATGTACATATTCAGTCTGATTCAATCAGGCCTGCAATCTAGAAATTTTGCTTGCCGTTCGAAACCTGAAAAATGAACATTAGTAGTTACACCAATGACTATCCAGACACCACCTTTATTCATTCGTTGTTTGTGCCCTTAGGAAATCTTCGAGTCCCAGAAAGGCGGCGTTGGCCAGGGCTTCCAGCCCCTCTTCTGAAAGCAGAAACATTTCTTCAGTTGGGTTGGTGATAAAAGCGCCCTCGATGAGATAAACTAAATATTCGGTTTGACGAGTAAGGTAGTAATAATAGCGAATCACTTTACCAGACGTATCGATACCCATGCGATGCAGATGGGGGTAAATGTAGTCACTCAGTGATTTAGCACTGGGCCACGTATAAAATGTTGAGGCTCCTCTGGCTTCTTCTAAATTCTTATCACGGCCGGGAGCATTATTGTGGGCCATTACAAAGATGTGAACGCCGTCTGCCCTGGCGATTCGTGCGCGCTCGTCAAGATCTACCTGCTGGTCATTACGGCGGGTCATGTAGACAGTAGCACCGGCATCGAGTAACATTTTTTCAAGTTTTAAACAATAACGCAAATTTGCATCAGCCTCAGCGTAACCTGTGATTCCCATGGCGCCGCGCTGCCAGCCTCCATGACCGGGATCAAGCTCAATCACTACATTGGCAAAGAGTGAATCCCGTGATATGATCGGTGCCTTCCTGATGCCGATGACCAGGTCATTCCCCTCGTATCGTCCATACCAACCCCAGAATTTTTGGGTCGGGAAAAGATCCATTTGCCAGACCATGTCTTCAGGCTGGGAGCGTTCTAAAAAAGCGATGGCTGAATCATCTTCCGGATATGTCGTCCATTCCCAACCCTGTTTGGCTCCGTATACTTTTAATTCCAGCCTTGCCGGCACTGCTTTTTCTTTTAGCTCAAACGGCAACCTTTTATTGCCGGTCGCAATTCGAAAAATGGTCCAGTCGCCTTCATTCTCAGATCTCATGGAACCCAGAAAGTGGGCTGAGTATTGTTTACTTGATTCATTCAATTCAACATGATCCGCGACCACATAAGCAGTGCGATATTCACCGAGTCTGATGCGATACATCCCATTTTCTAACCCGATTATCTGAACAGACACGCTATCAGCCAAGGGGAAAAATAATTGTTCCGTGCTGGGCGTGTCATACACCCGGGTATCCTCATGAATGGTCAAACCACCCAATGCATCTGTAAGGATTCGAAGGGGAGCACTTTTTATGCGCTGAGACAGAAAGCCCATTCGGTAGAGGACCGACGTGCTTTGCTCAGTATCTATGTCAAGCAGGTGAATGAATGCCTCATATTGACCAGGTTGAACTTCGGTCATTATTTCCCAAGCGCTGACGCCAGGAATTTTACAATAAACAGTAGCGCCCTCCGGACCTCGAATTCCCGGCTGCAAGTGTTCCCCAGCCAGGATCCACGCTTCAGTAGCTGGTCTAGCACTGCCAGGATCAAGTTTTTCCAGCTGCGGTTTGGTCGGGGGGGTACTTAGGGTTAAGCGCTGGGAGATTTCTGATCCATTCCATGATGTTTTGAAATCATAAATATTATCGCCTGGATTCAGCTGCACGTGACGGGTAAATGCACCAGAAGCATATACACCCAATGTGTCGCCATTGATGGTCAGGTTTGCCTCAGGGTGGGTTCGTCCTTTGAGGCTCACCTCAGAGCCCCGATAAACGCCGCTTCTGGGAGACCCAAGCTGCAGGTCTAAAAGCTCAGGGACATTATTGTTCACAAAGCTGCTATCGGCAGACAAGTGGTCCAGATTTCGATGAAACACACGAATGGTATCGAGGTTGGTTTTATTTGCTCTGGTCTCGGTGATATCTATGAAAGTTTCGGCTTGGTCCAAGGTGATCATATGACGAAAACGCCCTTCTGCATCAGGTGTCATCAACTCACCCATGACAGTGACTTCAGTGCCGGGGGCGATATCACCTGCCACTTCAATCTGATTCACCCAGAACTGCATGTCAGGTTTGGGATGTAATATATTGAGGCGGGGGATGTCATTTTCTCCAGCCAAAAGTAGGATGGGGAGCAGGAGGGTAAAAGTCATCTTCAATCGGGATGTAATCATGTTAATACCTTGCAGCTAGTTCGGGGATTTTTCAGAATGGGTGCTACAAAAAGCTTGAGTTAGGGTTAGCATGCTAAAAATGCATCGGCATGACGAGTGGAGCCGAGGAGGATCGAACTCCTGACCTCTGCATTGCGAATGCAGCGCTCTCC
>JABMOT010000246.1 GCA_013202385.1 Fidelibacterota bacterium | reverse complement strand
CCCAACCGTCTTCACGAGGGAGTGCAACGACCGTGGTGATCCCTCTTTTTCATGGGAAATTCTGGGGATTGCCGCGTCGTTCCTCCTCGCAAAGACACAAACGAACCTTTCTCCCAACCGTCTTCACGAGGGAGTGCAACGACCGTGGTGATCCCTCTTTTTCATGGGAAATTCTGGGGATTGCCGCGTCGTTCCTCCTCGCAAAGACGCCCACCCCAAAAAATCAACCCTCGATCTCAGAAATTTCATCCCCCAGGGTTCCCCAGCTTTCCAGAAGTGCATCGATCTCACTATTCAATTTCTCTATTGCTGCTGAGCATTCTGCCAGTTTCCCAGGGTCGGTAGCATTAACAGGATCATGCAATTCCAAATCAAGTTCGGACTTACGCGCCTCAGCCTGCTCTATATCTCGCTCAACTTTGGTGAAGGACTTTCTCAGGGTTTTCAAGTGTTGGTGTCTGACTTTGTTGTTGCTGGGTGACCGGGTTTCCTTAATGGGTTCAGGTGTATCAAGGGAGCGTTGAAAAGCCGTCAATTGATAAGTGTCAGCAAACACTTTTACGGTTCCATCACCAACCAGGTAGATGATCTGATCGCAGACGCTGTCCATGAGAAAACGATCATGGGTAATGAGGAGCAGGGCACCGGCAAAATCTAACAGGCTATCCTCCAGAACTTCCAGGGTCGGGATATCCAGGTCATTGGTTGGTTCATCCAGGATGAGAATTTCTGCCGTATCGAGCATAAGTTTGGCTAACAGGACGCGTGCTCTTTCGCCTCCTGATAGCTGGGCCACCGGGAGTTCAAGCTGTTCTTTTTGAAACAGAAATCGTTGTGCCCAGGCACTGATATGAAGCGGGTTGCCTTGAAAAATGACTGTGTCTCCATCTGGCGAGAGGGCACGCTTCAGGGACAAGTTTTCATCGGGCAACTTTCGATTTTGATCCAGTGTGATGATATGGACGCCTTGCGCTAAATCCAGTTCACCCTGGTCTGGTTTTAGTTCACCTCTAAGAATATTTATTAAACTGCTTTTGCCACTACCGTTCGCCCCCATGATTCCGATTTTCATGCCAGGCGAGAGGAAAATTTCCAGATCCTTAAAAAGGGTTTTCCCTCCTCTAGCTTTTGCCAGACCCCTTGCGTGGAGCAATTTTTTTGAACGTCGATCACCAGCCTCAAAGCTGATTCCGGCTTCAGTGGGTAAATTGTTGCGCTGCTTCAGCTCTGTCAAATCATCAATCATACCGTGGGCTTTATCAATGCGGTATTGAGCCTTTGTGGTGCGGGCCTTGGGTCCGCGGCGCAACCAGTCGATCTCTCGGCGAACTTTGTTGGAAAGGGTCAACTCCTCTGCCCGTTGATCATTAAAATATTTTTCCTGATCTTGAAGGAATTGAGAATAGTTCCCACGGACTTTGAGATGACCCTGTTTATAGCGCCGATCCAGATCCATAATACTGTTGCAGGTATTTTCCAGAATAAAGCGGTCGTGACTGATAAGCACGAATGCAAAGCTGGCGGTTTGGAGCAGGGATTCCAGCCAGAGAATTCCCTGGAGATCAAGATGGTTTGTAGGTTCATCAAGGAGTACCAGGTCACAGGCCTGAGCCAGGGTGGCGGCAATTCCCACCCGTTTTTTCCAGCCTCCAGATAAATTGCCAAACGCCAGGTCAAGATCTGAAAATTGCGCTTGATCCTGGAGCTCATTAAGTTGTTTTTGAATTTCCCAGTCTTCCATATGAACAGGAAATTGAGAGAGGAGTATTTCTCTGATTGTTGATTGCTCATCAAAGACATCGATTTGTGGTAAATAAGCGACGCGGATTTTCGAGCTAAATGCAAGTTCTCCTTCATCGACTTGCTCAATGCCGGCCAGAATTTTTAGTAATGTCGATTTTCCCGCCCCATTGGGGCCGATTAACCCAATCCTTTCTCCTGGGAGGATACTGATTGATAAATCTTTAAAGAGCAGTGTATTGCTATAGGACTTGTGAATGTTTTGGGTGGAGATAAGCACGTTTGGAGCCATTACTATAGTATTATCCTGTTTTATCGAGCTGTTTGCAGCAGTTGACTGAAAGCGGGTTGCCCCTGAATGTATAATCTATCTCCTAAATCAAAGGCCTGGAGTAAAAGCTCTGATCTCCTTGAGTTGATTAATTGATGAAGGTTTAAATTAGACCGGGCTGCTAAGAGTAGATCAAATACATCTGAATCGTGAATTTCACCCAAAAGCTGACCTAGTTGATCACTCAGATTCAGGGGGTGATTTAAATCATCAATGAGATCACCAAAGAGGAAGCGGAGTTGATACCAGAGTCTTTTGGTCTTTTTGCGCCAGGTGTGCAGATCCTCCATGGTGGAGTTCTGTCTTACCTGGTGCATGGCGGTGCTTCCTGATTCATAACTACCCTGAATCAAGTCAAAAATCGCTTTTTGCCCCGGAGCAACAGGGAGCTGAAGCATGGCCAGGCTGAGCTCTGTGAATTGCAGTTCAATATTTTCCTTTAGCGATAAGGTCGGTGCTGAGTCTAAAAAGAACGGGTTGGATCTTAAACTGATTTCCAAACCTGCATCCTGGAGTGAAGGAGAACTGTCAGTAAGGTTCTTATATGTGTCCAGATTTACTTGAGCATCACGATAGGGTGCCAGCAGGGCGCTGAGCATTTTCAGGCACTGTTTCAATTCAGGAGGGACTGCCTGATGGAGCAGGAGGAGGGCGCGTATAAATTTGGTTTGTTTGCGAAGCCCATGAATGGTAAGCGCGACTTGCCGATCAAGGTCAGGCAGGGCATTCAATGCTTCAGATAGCAGGTCTCTCAGGCATAGATTGAGCTGATTCATGAGCTCAATATAAACGGGACGAGCTGGATACTATCAGTGGAATTCAGATAAGTCCCCGGTACAGAATTAATAAAATTATGGATTAGGGGTTAATTTATGCTAATCAAAGAGAACTTTCTGAAACCACATTTTAATAAATTGGAAGTGAGCGAGATCAACTATTCAGAAAACGTTATAATTGTGAGACTTTTTGTTCTTGGAAGCACTCTGGTTTAAGAATACAATGCTAAATAATTCAGAGAAAGAGAGTTTTTTCGGCTAAGCTGTTAAAATTCTTTTAGTTATGGCGTGCAATCAATATACGGAGGTAGTATGTGGCGTAAATCGATACTCTTGTGTCTGGTAGCTTTATTGGCATTCAGCTTTGCTTTTGCAGATGTTGGAAATGCCATTGGTGAGGATGAAACTCAGATTGGTTTGATCAAAGCCAAGCTGGAAAACAATGAAACACTCACCTGGGCAGAGAAGGCCGTGGCTTGGGAAAGTAGCCTGATTGAAGAGCAAGTCGCTCCTCCTGCCTATTACAGATCAAACAACCTTCGAGATATTTATTTCGACGAGGGTTTTGAGGTATGGCCACCTGTAGATTGGACTTTAGATCCAGCTACTGGATCTGGCGCCTGGCTACAAGGTACTGGATCTAGTCATGGTCCTGGCACAGTAGTCGAGGGTATATCTGCAGCTTGGTTTGACGACTACAATTATTCCTCTGGAACAGCCGGTTCAATGACGTCCCCCGCCATTGATTTAACTTCTGCTGTCGCACCTCAACTATCGTTTTGGTATTATGATGCCAGTGGCTCTGACGTGGTGAATGTCCTCGTCTCAACTGACAATATCACATTTACACCCCTATATACGACAGCTGGCACAGTGACTCCTTGGACTGAGATAACGGTTAGTTTGATGCCCTATGTCGGCAATGCTACTGTTTATGTAAAGTTCGCGGCTTTAAGTGTCTACGGAACTTCAAATCCACATATTGATGCTGTCTCGATTGCTGACGCTCCTGCTGAAGCTATCATTGGTCTTTCGGCCGCCGCAATCAATTTTGGTGGCATTCCTGTTGGGATGTTCCTAGAGCGAATCGTAACGATTTCCAATGGTGGTGGTGCAGCGTTAGAGGTTTCCTCTATCTCGGCTGATGATCCAAATTTTTTCCTTGGTGATGTATCAGCCAGTATCCCTCCTCTGGGCAGCGTTGATATCACCGTTGGATTCGAGCCAACAAGCGTAGGTACTTACACAGCGAATTTGGTTTTTACATCAAATGATGCAATGTCTCCTGATACTATCGCCCTTTCAGGTGGAGCAGCGTCCACTGCAGGTGCCGCTGGTGCTGCAGGGTACTCCTGGATCAGTAGTTTTGATGCTGAAGGTCCTACCTTTGCATGGATTGATTCCACTGGCTCAACCAGTTCTAATATTGCCAATGGTGATGACTATAGAGGTACCATCGCGCTGCCCTTCCCGGTCCGCTTTGATGATGCCATCTATAACGAGATTACTGGTACAACCAACGGTTGGATTGGAATGGGTCCATCCACTGATTATAGTAGCTCTTATTTCAGTAATGTCACCATGCCTGTAAGCAGTTCCCCCAATAAGGTGATTGCACCCTTTTGGGATGATTTAAAGGCTGGTGGTACCTATCACGGGACGATGGTCCATAAGACTGTTGGGTCAGAACCGAATCGTCAATTTGTTGTTATCTGGCAGGATGTTTACCGCACAGGTGCTGCAACTGATGACTGGTTTACTTTTGAAGTAATTTTTGATGAAGCTACCAGTGATATTTATTTCCAGTATCTGGATGTTAGTATTGGTAATGCATCCTATGACAATGGTCTTTCAGCCACTGTTGGTCTTGAAAATTCTGATGGAAGTGATGCATTACTTATCGGCTTTAATGGCGCACCTCAAGGTGTCTATGCCAATGAAGTGATCCACTTTATTGCACCTCCACCGCCTTCAGTTCCCAATATGGTTCTGGATGTAAGCGAGCTTGATTTTGGCCTTCTTGCAGCTGGCGGAAGCGCAACAGCTGATGTTACTGTTACTAATTCCGGTTCTGGAGACCTGGTTGTCTCTGCTGCCACAGTTGCTGCTCCTTTCTCAACGATGTTTAGTGCCACAATTGCAGAGAATTCATCTGCGATAGCAACAATTTACTTTGATCCTAGCACCGCAGGTGAGTTTGCAGAGACCCTTACTTTCACTGTTACTGGTGAATACACTGGCGACAATACGGTAGCTTGTTCCGGTACCGCCTATCCAGCTAGTTATGTGATGGAAGGCTTTGAAGATGGCGCCCTGCCCTATGGTTGGGAAATCCTTGCGGTAACCGGACAACCCTGGGTGGTCTATAGCTCAAGCTTCTCTGCCCATACTGGCACTTATTCGGTGAAAGGTCCCTGGACCAGCGCCGGTGCCGAATCCTGGTTGATCTTGCCAGAGCTTCAACTCACTTCAGGTGATTTCCTGAATTTCTGGATGGATGGCTCCAGTTCAGCCGGTACTGATGTGGAAGTCTATATTTCCACCAGGGGCAATTTACCCACTGACTTTACCACCATGCTGGCCAGTTATGTGGCTGGCGTCAACATGCCAACGGTATATGCTCCCATTTCGATTGATCTGGCTGAATACGCCGATGTTAATGCCTTTGTTGCTCTGAAGCTGGTAGATGCTAACGGTTATAGTGTTTATGTAGACGATTTTCTAATGCCACCTTTGGCACCCGTTGAAACCGATGTGCTGCCGCTTCTTATCAGCGAAATCGTGGTTACACCAACAGGTGGCGAATTTGTTGAGCTTTATAATCCAAACGATACACCTATAGACTTGTCAGATTTTTACCTGACCGATGCGACCTATGCTTCTGGTAGTGCCTATTATTACAATATCACCACTGGCGCTAATTATGGGGGTGGCACGGCTGGTGATTTTCACGCAAGATTCCCGGCTGGCTTGGTGATGCTCCCCGGTGATTACCTCACGGTAGCCATGTCAGGCAGCGATGCCTTTATGACTGAATACGGTATGCAACCCGATCTGGAACTTTGGGAAGATGGTGATGGATCGGATGCCATTCCCGACATGCTCGAGGCTTTGCCTGGAAGTATCAACGGTCAGGGTGGACTCACTAACGGTGATGAAGTTGTTATCATATACTATTGGGATGGTAGCAGCGATCTTGTAAGCGATTCAGACTATCTGTTGTGGGGTCCTTCAGTTCCTAATGAAGCCGTTGATAAAACGGGTATTACTATTGGTTCCAGCACATATGCTGCGGACACTCCAATCGCGGAACAAGCTTTTGGTCCCTCACCCGGGTATGGCTATTCACTTGGTCGTGTTGATATGCTGGAAGGCATGGAAATCTTGACGGATGGTAATGGTATCACCGGTCACGACGAGACCAGCGAAGATCTTGACATGACCTTTTCGATTGGTCTGCCTTCTCCAGGTGCCGCATTCAGGATGGCTGATTTCAATGAGCCCAATGATATCCTGGCGACAGCAACCACTGTTTTGAATGGTGATTCACTGGTCGGTCTGATTGATCCAACGGATGATCTTGATTTCTTCACTTTTACAGTGACTGAAACCGTGGAAGTCAGTGTCCATATGTACATCAATGGCTTTTCAAACCTCGATGGTGAGATACGCCTATTTGATGAGGACAGTGTTTCCCTGGCCAGTGCGGATGTTGGTGCAAGTGGTGGCGATGAATCTCTGTCAAGTGTGCTCCTTCCGGGTACTTATTACCTGGTAGCCGGTTACTGGCTTGATGTGCTGCGTGCCGAAGTTGGTGCCTATGCCCTTACCTTTAATTGGGAACCCTATGTGATCATGCCTGGTGAAACTTGTGAAGATCCACTACTCTACCAGTACGTGAATGATGAGCCTCAGACAGGTGCTATCGAATCCTATGAAGCTGTCTGGTATAGCTTTGAAGTCACGGGAGATCCGTCTAGCGTCACCGTTTCCTTGTGTGGGTCTGAGTTTGATACCAAAGTGGAAGTCTGGGCTGCCTGTGATGCTGAAACCTATATGATCTATAATGACGATGCGTGCGGACTTCAGTCGCAAGTTGACCTGACAGATGTCACGGCGGGCGTCTACTACGTCAAGGTCTATGGCTTTAGTTCCAGCTTCGGCAATTATGTACTCTCCGTGACCGGCGGACAACCAGGTAGCAGCTGCGACCTGGCTCTGGATGCTGTTATAGGTGAAAATGCTGGTTCAGGCAGTAATGAATGGTTTGTTTACACAGCCGCCACGGATGGTGTTGTCAAAGTTTCCTCTCAGAATGAGACAGGTGATGCCGCGTGGGATACCTATCTTTTTGTATATGATGGTTGTGGCGAGGAAGCTACACTTATTGCAGAGAATGATGATTGCTGTGGATATTATGGTCCTTCTACTGTGGAGTTCCTGGGTTCTGCAGGAATGACTTACTATATATTCTGGGATAATAGCTGGACTCCCGGACCTTTCACATGGATGATTGATGAAATGCCCGTCGCGCCCAGGGGTCTTATGGCAGATGGCCATGATGGCTTTATTGATCTGAACTGGATGCCACCAGTGGGTGCCGTTATGGGTCGCACTGCGTCCCTGTCCACGGCTGCTGCTAGCAGTGACAACCAAGCAATCGACAAGTATACTACGATGTCTCTTGCTAAAAAGCAGACCAATCCCACGAGCATTAGCGATCTTACGCTATCTCAGAAATTGAATATGACCCCAAGGAGTCGTCATCTTGCTATTACGACACCAAGGGCTTATCAGGCTAGCGGATTGCGCACATCTGATGTGACCATCAGTCTCACAGTGGATGACTGGTTTGGTGAAGCATCCTGGAATGTCTGGGACTATACCACCTCCAGTTATTACTATACTGAAGACCAAGTCTTCACCGCTGCTGGTGAAAATCAGACAGTCGTTCTGGCTCTTGATGATGGAGACTTTAGTGTTGACGTCTTTGATAGCTATGGTGATGGTGGCATTTCTGGAATGGTTCTGACTGCAGATGAAACGGTTATTACATTTTGGGGAGCTACTGATTATGCCAGTTTTGGTGAATTTACTTTTACCATTCTCACTGGTGCAGTCTATGGCTGTATGGATTCAGAGGCAGATAATTACAACCCCGCTGCAACCATTGATAATGGCACCTGCATCTTCTTATGCGACGACGGTATCGTTCCAGATGGTGTGGTAGAGCTTGCGGAAAATGATGGCCTCAATGCAGACCCGATTCAGTATGACCCCCGTGCTTGTGGTGATTTGATTACAGGGACCTATATGGCTGATGGAGTTGGGCGTGATACGGATTGGTATAACTTTACCCTCGCTGGCTATGCTACTGTAGAAGCTTGGGTCGACGTGACGTGTGGAAATCCCCAGATCTATATTCTGGACGCTGGAGCAACAGCCGCCCTGGGTATTGGAAATGCCAATGGTGACGGTATGGGCGAAGCGCTCATGACACCACTATTGCCTCCTGGTGACTACTGGTTCTGGGTTGGATCCCAGGTCTTCGAGGGTGATGGAGCATATTACAACTACAATGCCGGTTTTACCTGCACTCCCCAAGAACCTACCAGCTACACGGTTTATCGTGGAGGTGTTGAGATCGCTACAGATCTCCTTGACAACCGCTATACAGATGGTGACGTAAGTAATGGCACAGAATATTGCTATACCGTAACAGCCACGACGGATGAGGTTGAAACGGTTCCATCCAATGAAGCTTGTGCCACACCGAGTGTGTTCTTCCCAGAACCTATGGCTCTAATGGCTGTTGGCTTTGATACTGAAGTAGATCTCGCATGGACTGCCCCGTTCCCAATGGGACAGCTTTCCGTGGATGATGGAACCGCTGAGAATTGGTATTATCTCGGATGGCCACTTTCTACAGATCAAATGTTTGCCTTGAAATTGACACCACCATCAGACGGTAATATCACCCATGTTGCTTTATGGAGTGCTGCTGATGAACCTGCTCCCTGGAATGCTGTTTATGTTACAGGCAGCACCGAAGCTGGTACACCAGACCCCATCAGTCCTTACGAAGTATTTATGGATGTACTCGTAGAAACGAGTATTGGAGAGGGTGGTCAGTGGAATGTACTTGAGCTGACAACACCAGCTCCTGTGATCGCTGGACAGGATCTGTTCGTTGTTGCACAGTATCCCGTAGACCCAGCCGATCTACAGGTTGGCCCCTTTCTTGCCAGTGATGCTGACAATGATCTTGGTAGAAATTATGGTACTACCGATGGTGGAGCCTCCTGGTTTAATGGTACTGGGACCTACATCATGCGGGCCTATATGCAGCCAGCTTCTGCACCACGTGAAAACATCGAGATCACCGCTGTTCCCCGTGACGTACGCTCAAGTCTGCCTGTCATTTCATTGGCAGATCACAAAGAGCATCGTAGCAAGAGGGAGAACATCTCCTTCAGCCTCAGCGCGCCGGGACTCCAGTCTAACGCTTTACGCGATTTGAGTGGATATTACGTACACCGCGGAACAGAGCCTGGTGTTTACGGCTTTGTCTCTGAGATGGTAACTGAGACTCTATATGTTGATGAAGCGGTCTCAAACGGCACTGCATATTTCTATGCTGTGACTGCTGTTTATGATGGTGTGAATCAATCTGGTTTCTCCAACGAAGTCATGGCCTTACCTCAAGGTCCTGGAACTGTACCCTATGCCAACAACTTTGATGAGACCGCTGGCGGTTTCTTCGGAACTGGTGACTGGCAGTGGGGCGCTCCCAGTGATCCTCCAGGTGCAAACTCTGCTCCCAATGTCTGGGGAACTGTGTTAAATGGTATCTATACCGATGCAAGAGTCTCATTCCTCGAGTTAGCCTTTGATCTCAGTGGATCGGAATATGGCTATGAACTGACTTTTACGCACTCACAAGACATCGAAGAAAACTGGGATTATGGTTATGTTGCTGTTGACTACGATTCTGATGGATTCTATGATGTTCTCAGTGTCCACACTGGTGTTGCGGATTGGATGCCTGAGAGTGTTATCATTCCACCGATGTTCACTTCAGCCTACACCAAAGTTGCCTTTATTTTCGAGGCAGATGGAAATACGAACGGTAATGGATGGTACATCGATGATGTAACAATCAATCCTTTTGTACCTGCAATTATGACTGTTACCCCTGATCAGATCGTTGCTGCTCTGGAAGCACCAGCTACAAGCACACAAGATCTGGTGATCGGAAATGTTGGTGGATTGGATCTACTATACGGTGGTATCATTGAATATATAGATGGAACCAGCGTCGATAGCGTGCTCTTTGAAAGCTTCGATGCAGGTCTGGCTGGCTGGACCCTGGTTGACAACCTCAATGATGGTGCTACCTGGGTAGGTGAGTCCAACTATCTAAGCATCTACAATATCGATGGAACCCCGTTTGCCTTTGTAAACAGCGATGCGGCTGGTTCCGTAGCCATGGATGAAGAGCTCATCAGTCCCGCTGTGGATACTGACGGTGCCCTGAGTTTGACCTTGGAATGGGATCAGTTCTTTAACGCCTATTCCGGTAATGAAACTGGTGATGTTGATGTTTGGGACGGTCTTGAGTGGGTAAATGTCTTCTCAAGCTCCGATGATGTTGGTTCTTGGGCAACGCCTGACCACCAGATGATTGACATTACTGGATTAGCCAATGATGAGCTCAAGGTTCGCTTTCATTATTATAATGCGGATTGGGACTTCTACTGGGCTGTTGATAATGTCCTGATCACAGTTGAAGACGGCGTACCATGGGTTACTGTGGATGGCGGCTTTACCTTTGGTGGTGAAATTGTAATGGGTGCTAGTGATCGGACACATCTGATTTCACTGAATTCAGAAGGTCTAACTGAAGGTACCTATCACGCCAATATCTGGATCGCCAGCAATGGTGGTGAGACGGTTGTTCCTGTTGAACTCACTGTGACCACCGTGTCCACAGATGACAATCAGGTTCCAGATGTCTACGCACTGGCGCAGAACTATCCGAACCCCTTCAACCCGGTAACCTCGATCCAGTATCAGTTACCTGAAGCAGCTGATGTTCGTATCATTGTTTACAATGTACTCGGTCAGAAAGTTGCTACGCTGGTTGATCAACACCGTAATGCTGGATTTTACAGTGTGATGTGGGCTGGAACGGACAATCTGGGTAACGCAGTTTCCTCTGGTGTCTATCTTTATCGGATTGAAACTGAGAATTTCTCGGACGTGAAGAAACTCATGCTCCTGAAGTAATCGCTCAGCTATAAGAATGAAAAAAAGAGGCTGCTCAGAAATGGGCAGCCACTTTTTTTTATGGGAAGTTGAGGGCTGAGAACGACTGGTTTGAAACCTGAAACAAGTGGGCGTACTCCAGGATAAATACAGGCTAATGCCCTCATCGGCAGGCTTACCAAGCCACTTCTGCCTGCCCATGGCCAGCTGTATTTCTTGTAGAATTGTTGCGAAGACATAAGGATCCAAAAAAGAAACGATTTTGCCGGGGATACGGATTCTTTCGTGGCTGATTTCGTTTTGCTGAGCTTGCTACTCTGATGCGGAGGGCTTACAAGAAGAGTCTGAACAAGTGAAGTCAAACACTGTTGCCTGAATTCACGATTGTAGAGAGAGATTCATTATACGGGTAGCACGTGTCGCTATGATCCAAATCAATTAGTCACAGAACATTAGCAAAAAGAGATTGGTTTGTTGTGGGGTCTTAACTATTTTCGCTCCGTGAAATACTTCAAGATCATAATAGGAATGTTGGTACTCACCTCTGTGAGTTTTGGTAATGCCGAAATCAATGGCTTTGACGGATACCAGAATGATGCTCGCATCATTATCCAGTGGAATACATCCATGGAGCAGGGTATTGTTGGTTTTGAAGTACAACGCAGCACAGATGGGCATACCTTTTTCGAAATCGGTTTTCTGAATGCTCAAGGTCAAGGAAGTGGCTATACCTTCGTTGATGATTCGATCATCGCTAAAGTTTCCGGCCGGAATTACTATTATCGCTTGAAGATTCGTAATCTGGATGGAAATTCCCAGATGAGTGCTATCATTGAAGTACAATCTATTAGTCCAGTTATTAAACAAACCTGGGGTTCTTTAAAAGCTCTCTTTAAATAAACACTGATCCACAGATTGATTGATTGATAAGAATCCGCTATGGCGGATTTTTTATTTCTAGTCGATGCTCTTAACCCTTGAACTGTCCCCCTGAGCTCCTCGTTCGTCATGGTGAGCTCGTCCATTAGCCCCTGCCCCCCTAACCCGTCGCTCTTCGACGGACTCAGAGTGAGGGGAACTCCCATTCGCTATCCGGTGTTCAGTGAAACAGAACTGCCAGATTAAATATTATTTATGAGATGAGTGAAGATTGAGCGAATCGCTTTAATGGCATTCCAGGATGGTGCGGGCGGGTTGCACCAAAAATTGATACCCGTTATAGAGCGTAAAGATACCGTATCCAATTACAGAGAGTGAAGCCAATTGGGTCATGGTATGTCGAAATTTTAGCCGCTTGAAAAGTCCCACAAAAAACCCGAGGCTAAACAGGGCTGGAATGGTGCTCAAACCAAAAACAAACATGACAAGTGCACCATATACAGGACTGGCTGTGCTGGCTGCCGTTATGGCAAAGAAGTAAACAAATCCGCAAGGCAAGAGTCCATTCAGCATCCCCAGCATATAGAAACCGAAGATCGAGTCACTTTGCAATAGCGTCCGAAACTGTTCCTGATACCATTTTGAGCTGGAAAAGGATTTTTCAAAAAGCTTCAAAAGAGGCAGCTTTCCCATCAGTGCCAACCCAGCCAGTATCATGGCAGTCCCGGCCACAATCCAGAGCAAGCCATTGGTTGTGTGGTTAAAAACCACGACACCACCAAGCATGCCGAAGATAGCTCCCAGTACGGAATAGGTGGTAATTCTCCCAAGAGAATAAAGCAGATGGGCAATGGCCTGCCTCCCGCGACTACGCTCTTTCTCCAGACCTGCTGTTGAATAGGCGATAACAATCCCCCCGCACATGCCAATACAGTGGCCAAACGAGCCCATGAAAGCGATGGTGATGATGGATATGAGATCGACGGTTTCCATTAATCGCCCAGAAGTTGCTTGCGATAGACAGGGTTCGCCAGCGTTTCCCCTTTAAGCATGCAAATTTGCATAGTGGCAAAATCGATATAGATTTCCCTGTTGCCAGAATACGCTCCAAATCCGTATGACATAGGCGTTTTATCCGTCTGGCTGTAGAATGCCTTGCGTCCATCAATCCAGCCGCCAGCGTCCAGAGAGTTTACCCAGATTATGGCACTGTCCTGGAAGGGTCTGGCACTAATCCATGCAGCCATGCAGCCGTTGTCATCAAAGAACCAGGTCTTTCCATTTGAGGCGACGACCTGAGCGGCAAAGCTTAAATCATTTATGACCATTCCACATTCACCACACTGATATTTACCCGGGCTCATCTCAACAGGCCGAAGTGACGTGTTTGATTCATAAACAACTGTCATCTGTTGGGTTTTTCCCAGGGCAACGAAAAGAATAACGATCATTGTGAGGAGGGTTAAAATAGCTATCAGGGGTTTGGTGAATTTCATATTCTACCCATGGGGTCACATCTAAAGATTAAGGGGGGAATTATTCCCCTGTAGCATAGTCAAGCTCCGTCGATAGACGAAAACGCATGACCCGCTGATTGTCGGTGTCGGCGATATACACAATGCCCACACCATCTACTGCCACGCTTCTCGGGGCACTGAGAATATCAGCAACCTCGATCTGGAAAGTTGTATCTCTATCGGTGACCTGATATTCTAAATCAACCAGCAATGAATCCGAGATGGTGGAATCAATTAAAACCTGACTCACCCCAATATTGAATACAAATCTGCCTGAGGCATTGAACTGTTGAATACGATCATTGCCAGTATCAGCCACGTAAATATTGCCCAGGGGATCCAAACTGACATCAGATGCTCGGTTATAGCGATCGATTTCCATGATTTCATCTTCGCCATATTCAAAGCCGCTACTTCCGCCAACTTTGTGAATACTAAAAAATTGTCCCCACTGGGCATAGAATAAGCCACCGTCTTTGCCGTAAGTCATCCCCTTGGGATCATTTACTGTCCCGTTTCCAGTCCCGGATGAAACCTTGCGTTCCACAACAGTCCCTTTGTATGTCAGGATTTGTTCGCCACTGCCAGTCATGAGCAAAGCTACCGGAATATAACGCAGACCCAGGATGACATTGGCATGGGCATCAGCCACATAACACATATTGTCAGAGCTGCTAATCCCAGTGATACGAACCAGTGCAGGATCAACAAAATATCGAGCAAGTTCGCTGGCTTCCTGGGGGTCGTTGAGATCCCAGAATAAATGTGGTTTTGTCCAGATTTCCAGATTATCCGCAGACCAGCGAACGTCGCTTGCCGACCAGCCATCCAGCTGAAGTGAGCTGATTGAGTCCAAACTGCTCACCCAGATTTGCTGATCTGTCGGGGATGTCAGTTGCATGGCAGTCATGATTGAATCCACACCTGAATTGTTTAAATACTGGCTCCAGACCATGAGTCGATTACTGCTGTCTGCAATAAAAAGATTCAACCTGGAATCCTGATCAATGGCGAAGGGAAAAATGGGATTTTCATCAACGTCTCGAAGATCAGCCAGATCCGAAAAATCGTTTCCGTATTCATCAACAATTTCTTCAGTTCCAGATGGACTGATAACATGGATTCTAGGTTGACCATGGTCAGCAATAAAGACGTAGCCATCCGCACCGACAATGATATCCCAGGGACTTGAAAAAGCGTAGCCTTGACTGGCATCCCAGTCTGGGCTAATACGAATATAGCTGGTGTCTCCAGCACTAAATATGGGTCCTGAGGTGTTGGTGGCCGTGGGTAGGTCAAATTTTACCCCACAGGCAACCATTAGCAAAAGCAACCCAGACAGACTGGCACCTCTTAACTTATTGGATGAAAACATTAAAAAGTCCATCCCAGACTGAGATGATCTGAACGATTTAGATCTGCCATATCCGCATATGAATAATCAAAGCTGAATCCGGCCCATTTTACACCCAGACCCACAGACCATGAACGTACCTCATCAGCGAAGCTATTCCCAGTTCTCAGATAAAGCACTTGTCCCAGTCCATATTCAAGTCCGACTGAAATATTTTCGGCGTTGTCCACCGGATGGTTAAGCTGAATAGCTGTGGTCAGCTCATGTCGTTCAGACTGGAGCCATTCATGAGCCACACTGAGTCTGAAAATGGTAGGCGGTGCAAAAGCTTCATACTCAGTTTGGGTTGTATCGTCAAACACAAAATAGCCTTCTGGTCGGGCGGGGGCGCCAAAATTCAAGAGTGATACAGCAAAACGTAAATCTTTGTAGCCAGTGCGATAGTAAGTGCCGAGATCAATCAGCACATTCCGCATCTTAAGCTCAGCCAATTGCTCTTCAACCAGTTTGCTGGTAATGCCAAAAGAGAAACGGTCTGTCATACGTATGGCATAGGTGAGACCCAGCAAGATGTCTCCGTAATTGAAATATTCGCCGGTTCCACCAGGACGATATTCCGTAGTTATTTCCGTGGGTGGGGCATAGAGGGCCAACGCGCTGAGTCCAATGTAATGAACCTGACCAATTTTCCAGATACCGGCAAATGCGCTGAGCTGGAAATCCGCAATCCAACGGCTCTGATCAATCATGGTGCTCATTTTTTCAGGGCTTCGGGCAGCTCCAGCAGGGTTCCAGAATAAACTGGAAGCATCATCAGCGATGGCTGTGTAGGCACCGGACATTCCGTGCGCTCTGGCACCAATGTCGATTTTTAAAAATGAAAACGAAGAGGTCCCTGCACGTTGCCCACCCAAACGTGGGAATAAATTATTTTGGGCCAGCAGCAGCTGAGCACTGAAAATAAAAACGGTTATGAGGATTAGTCGGCGCATTAGAATTTTATGCTCAATCCCAATTCAATGGTTCTTGGAATACTATAACGACCAGGATTATAGTTTGGATCAGGGCTATTGATGAAGCCGTAAGAGTATATTTCACCGGGATCGTATCCTTTTCCCGTAAAGGGGTTAATACTGGTGGGACGCGCCACATTAAATAGATTTTCGATTGTACAATAAAGCTTTAATTGAGTTGCCCTGAAATCGAAATACTTGTTGAGCTTTAAATCGACTGTTGTAATGGGATCAGCCGTTTCACCATAGGGTGTATCGCTGGCTGTCACACCTTCATAGTAGAGCTTCCCATCTTCTTCTCTTAAAGTGACATCTTTCATGCCCGTATAACGACGTCCACTGACATATTCGATGCGTGTGGAGGCACTCCAGTCCTTTGGTAATGCGATTCCAAATAATTGAATCTTATCATCTTTGCCAACATTGAAATGGAGATTAGCGAAGACACTAAAGGGCTGATCCCAGCGCAAATAATTTTCACCCAGCGGTTTCTCATCCAGGCGACCTGCCACGACCAATAAATTGTCAAGCGGAGTGGAGCTTTTCCCTGTTGTGTAGCTGTAGC
This sequence comes from Fidelibacterota bacterium, assembly GCA_013202385.1. Taxonomy (GTDB): domain Bacteria; phylum Fidelibacterota; class UBA8477; order UBA8477; family JABMPR01; genus JABMPR01. Next base: position 9,359 of record JABMOT010000246.1, on the reverse strand, counting down.
TCGTGTTGAGGTCGGCAGAAAAGAATTTTGCAAAGCGGCGTTTAAATTTCAGCTCGATTCCTCTTGAGCGGGCATAATCCATATTGATATAAATAAGATAGGACAGGTGACCATAGCGGGGGTTAAACAAGGTAACCCGCTGGCTGGTCTCATAGTCAAACATATCCTTGTAATAGGCTTTGATTTCCAGGACCTGATTGGCATCAAATTTATGTTTAATTCCGATTTCATAGGCAACTGTGGTCTTTGGATTCAGATTGGGGTTGCCAAATAATTGATAGGTAGCCTCAGCAGAAGATCTGAGCTTGGCATAAACATAATTGAATGTTGGCAACTGGGAGAAATGCCCATAGTTGAAATAAAGCACATCAGAATCTGTCACTGGATGGGAAATACCGAGCCGGGGACTCAGATGTCCTTTCCCTCTTTTATCCATAAATTTGAATGTTTCGCTATAAAACAATTCCCGGGCAGCATCGGTTATCGTGAGGACTGAGCTATCTCCCACGGCGTCTTCCAGATATTTTCCTGGAAACCAGTAATCATAACGAATGCCCAGATTGGCAATCATTCCATCAAAAGTGATTCGATCTTGAACATAGAATGAGCCATAGTCTGTGCTGACATTCCAAAAATCATAGTTCCTGCCCAGACCTGACTCACCCAGCCATGGAGAATCGATATCAATGACTTGCAATTCTGATCGTTTGTGATCAAAGCCGAACTTGAAGCTGTTACGATGGGATGGCTGATAATTCACATCAAAATCCACGGAAAAATTGTCAGAGTAATAATCATACCAATCAGGTGCATCCCCGTAATCCCAGAATTCGTCTCCATAGGCAATGTCGATTTGGCCGTCTAAGCCAACTTGATAATAATTGATGGGCTCCGTATCAATGGTCTGCTCGTACTCTGTCCAATGCTTACCCTGGACGGCAGAATGAATATTGGTAAAGAAACGCCCCATTGCGATTTCGAAAAAAAGTTTGGGTGATAGCGTGTGTGTATAGAGCAGGGAGCTCAGGATAGATTCTCTGGAGATAGTGTTAAAATTGTTCAATATATTTTTGAATGCGTATGGGAAACCATAACCCTGGTTGATATTCAAGGTTCGATCATATGAAACGCTGAGTTTTTGTTGGGCATTCATGTGCCAGGTCAGTTTATACAGCCCATGCCAGTCATTTTGCTGGCGACTCGCCATCCTTTTCATCCAGCTCTGTGCTGGAAATAATTCATCAGCCTGGGGTAGATACGAGTCATTTAGATTCATATATCCATTCAGAAAAAAACTGAAGTTACCGGGAATTTTTAATCCCAATCTGCCAAGTGAACTGGTTAGAATTTCTGGTCCGCTCAAGGTGAATTCAATTCGATCTTTGGTGTAGATTTCCCAGGGTAATTGTTTTAAGCCGAAATGATCGCTGGAATAGGAAAAGGTACCATGATAATCCTGAGCACCCTCTTTAATACGAATATTGATAATCCCAGACATGGCCTGCCCATATTCAGCATTAAAACCACCTGTGATCACTTCCAGTTCCTCAATGGCGTCTATATTCAAATACAGAGAATTTGCGCTGCCGGAAAGGGGGTCTTTGACTGACATTCCATCCACAATGAACATGGATTCATCAACACGTCCGCCACGAATATGAATCTCATTATCCTGGCTGGTAATGCCAGCCTGCTCGGCCAAAACATCTGCGACATTTTCGACAATATTCATTTTTAAATCATCGGCCGAAAGTCTGACACTGGATGAAGTCTGGTCCACCTCCAGGAGTGGCCGCTCACCTTCAACCACGATTTCTTGGCCTAAAGCCAGGGTGGTTTGCTCCAGCATAATTTCCACAAAGACAGGTTCTGCGCTGGTGACAGCGACTCCAGTTTTCTGGACAACCTTGTAGCCAATCATGGAAAATTCCAGATCATAGGTTCCCGGTGACATGCCAGTCAAACGAAAACGCCCATCAAGATCTGTGGCACCGCCATAGTAGGAGCCTCTGATCATTACGTTTACACCAGGGAGGAAACTTTCAGTCTCAGAATCGCTCACCCGTCCTTCAATAATGCAGGTGGTCTGGCCCGCTGCTGACAGTGCAATGCTGAGGATCAATGCAACAGCCACAAGGTGTTTGATCACTCAAAGACCTCATTGAGGATGAAGTCCATCACGGGGATAATATTATCCCTTCCTGTGAATAGATGGAGAGGGAGACTAAAAAAGACACTCTGCCCTGAATTAGGAGTAGGTTTGTACAATAGGCCAACCGACGGATGACCTGTCCAAACTTCTGAGCCGTTACTGCTGGGATCTGTGAGTCTGAAAAGGTCTAAAACGGTTTCATCAGGTTCCGTATCCTGCCTGGGATAATATACAAACAGGGGATAGGGAATCGTTTGGGAGGTCCTGGTTGCAATGGTATCCGGGAGTGGATAATCAAAATCCTCACCGGTTGGGTTCATGACTTCAACTTGAAATCCACCGAATAAAAAATCAAAGGTTGTGAACTTGAAACTGGAATCAATACTGGTAAAGGCGTACTCTTTGTCGATATAAGGCGATGCTATAAAAATATTACCGCCATTCACCAGGTAATTTCTCAGAGCCAGATTTGCGATTGACAATCGCGGAGTCTGTGTGAAGTGGTACCAGATGACTGTTTTAAAATAGCCGAACATGGCCTGTTGATCCGATTGAAAGAGGGGAAGTGCCTTTTCGTTTTTGCCAATGACGAAGACTGTATAGTTATCCGGGCCATAGATTGAGTCAACCAGCTCTGTGTAAAATCGATGTGCCGTCCCATTATCAAGTTCATAGTCATCCACGATAAGAATGTCGCCTTGTGGTTCCTCGACCCGCCAGCCATTGGGTGTAGTGGCGTCACTGGAGTCCGGGAATTGGAGTAGTACGCTGGGGGCACCAGCTGTATCGATGGCCTGTATATAGAAAGTGTGATATCCCGGGTCAATATCTGTGAGTCTGACGCTGGTTATATCTCCACCCAGATAATGCCAGTCAAGGGTATCATCCAAAGCATATCGAATCCGACTGATGGTTTCTGGACCATCAAGATCAGTGGTTGTCCAGGCAAAAGTCCGAGTAGGATATGTGACATGGGTAACGTTTGGATCTGAGCCGACGACGGGGTTGGAATTTAATGCAAACTCTATCTCAGGCAGAGAGTTTGCAATTGGAAATCTTAATGTGGCAGGTGTAGGATCTACCAGGCTATCGTTGTCTTCAGCCCGCACCTGAAAAACAAATTCATCGTAGGTCACTTTTATGGGCAGGAGAAATGTGTCCGATTCCAGGGTGGTACGGGTCCACTCATCCTCGAAGTTCCAACGGTATTGATAGGCCACAACCTCGCCATCAGGGTCTTCGCCCCACCAGTACAGAATCTGATGACTTGTTGTTGTATCAGGTAGGAATTGGGTGAGGATAAAGGTTGTATCAGCGCTGGTGTCTGACAGGACTGTATCCATATGTTCGGCTGCAAATTCAAGGAAGAGGTGGGTGTCAGGGGCTTTGCGCTCCGGTATGGTGGACGGCAACTCTTCAAGAAAAGGATTGTTCAGAGATTCACAGGCAACAATAATTAGAACGATAAGCAGCATCAGGATGCCTGACTTAGTTCTCAATATTGTGTGTCGTATACTCATTCTATTCTATTCTTCCTGCTTGAATTACCCTACTCTTTAGGGCGGGGTATTACTGTACTGTCAAATGCGGACTTTAGTCCAAACGAGTGGATCCAAAGCCCTGATCCCGCCCAATGACGTCACCGGGCGGGATAGCACCATCTATTTCAAATAGGTCATTTTCCCAACCAGTTGTTCTGAACCAGCCAACAGACGATAGAAGTACAGGCCGGATGAAACGGGCCGACCTTTGGCGTCCAGGCCATTCCAGACGACACTATATTCACCAGCATTCAGGGATTTATCAACGATTGTAGTGACGTATTGTCCCAACTGATTATAAATCACCAGCTCAACTGATTGCGCTTCTGGAATGCGGTAGGCAATCGTGGTCGTTGGGTTGAAGGGGTTGGGGTAATTTCCCAGGGCATACCCTTCCGGCATGACAGCGTTGTCAATATCCACAGGTTCTAGAACCAGGTCTTCTTTATATAGAGGAATAAGTTTGTAAGTCGTGGAGTCCTCATATGAGCCGAAGTGGTGATAAACCCAACCACGAACTTCTTCAAAGACAGCACCACTCAGGGGCTGAATGTAATCACCAAGACTATCAGAATCAGCCGCGATCATAACGCTCCCAGACCCATCATCAATAGTCAGAATATCAAAATCAGTTGGGTTATTAGCAATGATGGTGGCATTCTGCACCTTGACGTTAACATTACCCCATTGTTCAGCCGTTGTGGGCCAGCGCAGATCGCTGGTACGTATGATGGGTTCCTCAGGGACAGGTTGATTAATATTCACGACGGTGATATCCTCAGTGATAAACAATTCTGTCATCAGAGAAGGACGTGTCGAGTATTCGAAAATATAACCAGTCGCTTGAATTACAAAGCCCTCCCTGAGTGTGGGAAAGGTTAAACTGTCAGAATCATAGCACATGATTGCAGACCAGGGGCCACCATTGACATCCTGAAAAATAAACTTGACCCCATTACCCGCATAAGATAAACCGGTAGGCATGGTGACAATTCCCTCAACGGTTACGATCGTGGTGTCAGAATTGGCATAGGCATAATAGTAGCTGGTATCAGCGAAATAGATGGAACTATCAAATTCAGCATATTTAGGCATGAGATCAGAATAGTTCACCTGTTGAATTGCTTGAATACGAACTAATCCATCATCCGTCTGAATATCACGTGCTAATCGCGGTTGGAGTTTGAATGCCCCTAAGGAGTAATCAAGGACACCTACCACTGAGCTTAATGCTTCATCTGAACGGGGGTAGTAAAAGTAATCCGCAGCATCATCCACTGTGAGCGTATTGGTACCATCTGTAATGCTCCATTCGCCCTGGCCCAGATCAGGATTTGAAACGAGAACATCCTGAATTTCAATAAGACAACCCTCGTACATTTCCATATCAGGTTGAAGGGTCACCACCAGAGGAGGCATCTTATTTCTATGGCTTAGAATTTCAAACGCAGAAATGTTAAGCAGTTCGGTTACCCCGACATTGATTCCTGCGACCGTACCGGTAATCCGCAATTCGTCGCCTTCAACCACCCCACGACCGGGATCGAAAATTTTTATTCCTGATAGTGCTGCATGCTCATCCTGGATAAAATAGTACTGTAAATTGTCCTCCGCATGGAAGGCATACGGTTCTGCTGTGACGATACCTTCAATGGTTACCAGGGAATCTTCAGCAACAGTCCCACCCTGAATGGCTGCAATGGTGGTTATCAAACCGCCATAGACAGTGTAGGATTCAGGTTCAGAGGTAGTTGCTCTGCCCCAGTTATCGACTGCCGTGATGGTGAATACAACCAGCGCATTGGTGTCCTGTGCTGCAATTGTTGCTGAAAAAATATCATTTAGGCCTTCGATCATATCGACCTCAACCTCAAGCACCCCATTGACAGTGTAATTAAGCATGGCCGACATTACGGCAAAATTATCAATGATTTTGGCGGTCACCAAAACGTCATCAACCAATGTTGGTCCACCTGGTGAATGGTTGATGTTTGATATCAAGGGTGCCGGATCCCCTATTTGTTCAAGATCGGTATAGAATCGAGGAAAAATTTGATAACCTTCATCATAAGGTTCAGAACTATCATATTGACCGACAATACCCTGGAGGTTGAAATAGCCGATCAATTGCTCATTTCCATCTACATCTGTCTCTTTATCGATACGCATGGCCAGGGTTGCGCCAGAAGGATCGGAGATAACCATATTTGCATTGCTTCCGGTAGCAGGCCAGGGATCTCCGTCGACAATTATGACACTATCAACACGTACCAGTTCAGAATCGTAGGCTTCAGCATCAGCAAGTAGCTGAGCAAGGGTTAAATGCTGAAATTCTGGTAACGCATTTCCTGAGCTCTCGATGATAATATTTTGAGGAGTGGAGGGCATAATCTCGGATTTACCATTATAATTATCTAATTCGCCAGTGATGGTAACCGCATCACCAATCTCGAAGCCAACATCAAAGTCCCAGGCAAAAGCTACCATCGCCCCTGTGGGGTCCTGAATAGCGTATTCGGAACCGGGCTCTTGCGCAAAATTACCAGTGGTGACGATTCCCTGTATGGTGACAATCTCTCCATCACTGGTCGCTCTGGCTTCAGCAATAGTGATGGGAGTTAATACAACCAGTTCGCTAATCCAGACTCTGATAAGCGCAATTTGAGCTTCAGTTAGCTCTCCACCCTGGGGCATGCGCTGGCCGTAGACACCTGTGCCGGCTACCTTGTTATACAGTACTGAGGACGCTGGATCACCAGGCACCACCCGAACAGCAGGGGCGTAATTGCTAGAAGAAACCACATTCACCAGGTTGTTAAAACTACTTCCAGTTGCTAGACTCAAACCACCGCTATTGCCATGGCAGGTAATACAGTTGCTACTAAATATAGGTTGAATCTCGGTTTCGAAGTCAACAGCATAAACTGAGACTGCCATCAAGATCATTATTGGGAATAGATACCAACGTTTCATGTTTTTCTCCTTTTTAAAATCAAGCCATCCCATGGTGTTAGCTTATTGATGTAATTACTTGCCTTTATTTGATCACCAAAAATTTACCGATTTGCACAGTGTTAGTATTCAAATTTTCAACGCTATAGACATACATGCCCGTGGCAATGGGTTCATCAAATTTGCTGATTAAATCCCAGGGATGTTCCCCACCTGAGAGGACGGTGTTGCCAGCTGGAAGACGGGTAACATCGCCGCCAGTATAACTATTTCCTTCGTGCTCAATTTCTTCCACCAGATCACCACTCAAGGTGAAAATACGGATGAGCGAATTTTCCGGCAAATTTCTAAACCAGATCAGCCGATCTCGTTGTCCTCCGCCATCCCATTTTGCGCTAACGCGGTAGGGATTGGGATAAACTGAGACTGGATTGTTTTGAGCGTGGGAAGGTGCTGGCGTACCAGGAATTACACTGATGCGATTTTCATTCCTGGAGCTTTCCAAACTTTCCAGCCCTGTCGCCTCATCCCCACTGTCATAAGCTGTGATGGCGTAAACCGTCTTTCCAGGCCAGCCGTTTTGCACACCCTGATTCACCCATTTGTAATGATAATAGTGCCCTTTAATTTCCAGGGAGTCTGCCAGGCCAAACTCATCTGTAATTCTGACCAAATCAAAACCAGTATCGTAGCCAAACTCATCGCCGATAAGATCAAACTCTGCCAGGAGCGAGTATTGTTCAGAATTTCCCTGTGTTTTGGCGCTGCCATAAATACGATAGCCGGCAAAATCCTGTTTCCGGGAAACTGGATCGATGGTGGATTCTGACGCGTTATCCCAATATAGTGTGACACTCTGGTCCTCAGCAACCACAGCCAGTGAAGGGGAGGGTGGGGGCTCAGGGACGATATACCGATCCAGAACTCCATCTCCATCAAAATCTTCACCAGGATCCAGAACAGAGTTACCATTCACATCTTCTCCATTGAATGCTTTCTGTGCCCAATCAGCATTCTGTATCAAATCTTGACGACGAGCTAAGTCATTATTGGTCCCCTGATGTGACCAGGGTGCACCAATAACAGCAAAGACGACATTGATAGATTCACCGACTGGCAGAACAAATCCATCCCCATCAGACTGGGTGCCAAAAGGTCCCGCGGAGACCAGCATCATCCAGGAGTTGGGTAAATCAAGCCAGGGCTTTTGATCACGATATCTCTCCCTGAAGGCATCGTCGTAGAAAGCTGAGCTAGAGAGCTTCGTATATCGAGCGGTATCATTTACAGGCATGTCAAATTCCGGGACAAGACGATTTCTGTCCGTCCATTGCCACTGATTGTAATAAGTGAACCAATCGCCCTGATTGTCGCCATAGAACGTGGATCTGCGATTGGGTCCATATAAAGCCATGAGTCCGAAGTAGGCTTGGGACCACCCCTCATCACCATCATAGTCATATTGATAGCCTATATTCCTGGGAAACCCATTGTTACTGTAGGATCTTTCAAAACTGTTAATATTGTCATACCAACTAAACCCGCTGCCATTCTCCCATTTGCTTTTAAAATTCATATTATTCACTGAAGCATCAGCCCAGAGACCGACAAACAGATTCTTCAGATCCCAGCCACCTTCGACCAGAGAAACAGAATCACCAAGATTTACGTATACGGAATCGCTACGATTGGTGATGGTATAATCCAGGATCACAAAAGATTCCATAAAGGAAAAGCTCCAGGCATAACTTTCGAGATGGACCTTGATTCCAAGAGGTATATGATTGGGTGGATACATTATTTCTAAGGTGTCAAGGTAGGTGGGAGAGGTTTTAATGGTATCTATTCGGGCTGGGAATCGAAAATCATCAAAATCAGCCAGAAGATCCTGCTGACTAATAGCCTCGGTTGAGAAATAGGCCGCCAGTGGGGAATCGGATCTGCTGGAGATCGATGAGCGAGTCCGGATCGTATCTCTGGATGAAGATCTGGCAGTAAATTCAAAACCTTCTTCTCCAGAATCAAAAGCGCCATCCACAATTGCCGTGGAACTACGTGCGAGTTGCTCAATCCCATCAATAACCGGAATGCCACCGATCCAGAGACCCGCATAGCTCATGAGCTCAACCATTTCCCGCTCAGTACCGTATTGCTTATATCGACAGGATGCTTGATCCGGGTTATTCCAACCCTCACCAAGAATTCCAAAATTGGTCACCGTAAGCCCCATTTCTCCTACGATTGTTGTATTGTCATAATCATCGATGGTCGCTTTTTCAAGCTGAGCAAAGACTGGATTTAATAATCCTGAAATGGCTAGTATTATGAAGGCAAATACGCGTAGTGGCATTTGGTCAAGATAATACTGAGCCAGTGTTCTGGAAGGAAAATCAGCTTCAATTTTATAACAACTGTGAGTCTTGGCAGGTCTATATATTTGACAATAATCAGCTGGACTATTAGCAATGAATCAGAAATGATTCACCTGAACCTTGGATTTCCTCCAAAAAATAATACCACTCGTCCATGCATCCAGCAGGGGCACGGCGATCTCACAGTTCCTCGCATAAATGTAGGAGATTGCCACGTCTCTTCGAGACTTGCAAAGACACACAAGGATTATCGCCCGAACCTTGGATTAACTCCGAAATATTGTATCTCTCGTCTTTGCGAGTGAAACGAAGCAATCTCTCTTGACCCCCTCACGAATAGAT